>JAFQMR010000223.1 GCA_017396175.1 Clostridia bacterium | reverse complement strand
GGCTGCATTTGAAAAAGCCGTCGCCGAGACGGTCGGAAAGCTCGCCGATGGTCATACGCAGTTTGTGCTCACCGCTTGTCGTATGAAGATGCATATAATGTCCTTGTGCTTCCGCATACAGGATATCCCGCTCACGTACACGCACGACTTCTTTTCCGACGGGTAGCAAAAAGAAGTGGGGCTTAGACGCAACCGCCTCCACGGCGCGGGTCAACACCTCAAACAGCTTGTCAGTCTTTACGGGCTTCATCAAATAGTGCAGTGCCGCCACGTCATAGCCGTCGCTGATGTAATCGGGAAAACCGGTAATAAATACGATCTGTATTGCCTCATTATCCTTTCGAAGCTCACGTGCCAGTTCAACACCGTTCATAGCACCCATTTCGATATCCAACAGTAGGATATCCACGTTGCGGTTTTCACTGTAATCAAACAAAAAGGCTTCCGCCGAAGGGAACGTGGCGATTTCCGTATACACACCGCGTTCCCCCGCAAATTGCATAACTTTGGCCTTTAAAGATTCAATTTGGGTAGGATCATCATCGCAAATAACCAGTCTCATCTACTCATCCTTTCCAAGGATTGTTATAAAACCAAAGCATCCCTGTTCTTCTTGTTGCTATTATAGCATATTTTACGTGTATTGCAAGTGAGCGAAGGTGATTGCCGGCGATATAACAATTCACTGGATTTGAATTGCCGCAATACTATCGAACGGTTTTCGGCAAATAAAGAACCCCGCGTATGCAAAGCGTTGAGGCTTCAGCATAGGCGGGGTTATTCTTTTGAGGATATCCGATTGGTGGACAATGGCGGCCTCGTTGCTTTTCGGCTTGTTGCCGCACTCCCGCCCGAGGTTGCCGATCAATTCACGGTTGCATTGTTTTGGTCAACAGTGCAACCGTTTCGACGTGCGCGGTGCGCGGAAACATATCAACAGGGGTGACGCGTTTGACGTGATAGCCGACAGCGTCAAACAGCGCGGCATCGCGGGCTAAGGTGGCAGGATCGCACGAGACGTAGACGATACGGTCGGGTGCCATTCGTGCCACCGTGTCGATGAGGGCTTTGTCACATCCCTTGCGGGGCGGATCGACGATCACCACATCGGGACGCATGCCCTCCTTTTCCAGCTGCAATGCCGCCTTTGCGGCATCGGCACACAGAAAACGCGCGTTTTGGATCCCGTTGTCGGCGGCGTTCTGCTTTGCATCCTCAATGGCGGGGGCGACGATCTCCACACCGATCAGCTGACGGACACGATGCGCCATCGTGAGTCCGATGGTGCCTGTGCCGCAGTAGAGATCGAGAAGCACATCCCGATCGGTGAGCTGTGCCTCCTCTGCCGCCAACGTATACAGCCGCTCCGCCTGATCGCGGTTGACCTGATAGAACGAGCGGGGAGAGAGGCGAAAGCGCAGACCGCACAGCTCATCGACGATATACGGGGCACCCTTGAGTACAAAGGTCTCTTCGCCGAGGATCACATTGGTGTCACGGCGGTTGATATTGACGCATACGGAGGCGACGTTCGGAATCGCCTCCAGCTTTTGAAGAAGAAGTGGGGTGTCGGGGAGCTTGCCGCTTGTGCAGACGAGGCACACCATCAGCTGATCGGTCTTCATTGCCTGCCGCAAATAGATGTGACGCAGAAGTCCTTGATGCGTGGTTTCGTCGTACGGCGTAACACCCGCCTGTGTGATCCACGCGGCCACCGCGTCGAGGATCTCCTTGAACACGGGCGGTTGCAGATCGCAGGCGCGCTGTTCGACCACACGGTGACTGCGCGGGGCATAAAAGCCGATGCAGGGGGCAGAAGCGGTACCCGCGACGGGGTACTGCGCCTTGTTGCGGTAGCCGCTTTGACGTTCACTGCCGATGATCGGCTGAAAGACAGGGGACAGACCTGCAAGACGCTCAAACGCATCCTTGACGCGTTGCTCCTTATAGCGAAGCTCCGCTTCATAGCTCACGTGGCGGAATACACAGCCGCCGCACTTCCCCGACACCGAGCAACCATCCTCCGTGAGGCGGTCGGGAGAAGGAGTGAGGAGCTCCTCAACAATGCCGTAGGCAAAGCGCTTTTCCACCTTCACAATACGGCACAGGAGGCGGTCGCCGACCGCTGTATGCGGCACAAAGACCGCCATACCGTTTTCGGCGCGACCGACGCCGTTTCCTTCGGCGGTCATGCCGTCGATCACAAGGGGAATGCACATATTCTTTTGCACGCAGGCCACCGTCCTTTCAACGCTACTATTGTATCAAAAATGAATATGGATTGCAAGGTTGCTTTTTTTCGTAAAAAAGGCTATAATATCGGCAATACGGAAAACAAAGGGGAGGCGTCCTTCCATGAGAGAGCGGTTGCGCCGCATAGCGGTGTTGCTCGGTGTGTTTTTGAAGATCGGCGCGTTTACGTTCGGCGGCGGCTATGCGATGATCCCGCTGATCGAACGCGAGGTGGTCGAGAAAAAGAAGTGGATCACCTCGGACGATATGCTGGATATCATCGCCATCGCCGAGTCTACTCCGGGACCGATCGCCATTAACTCGGCGACCTTCGTCGGGTATAAGACCTGCGGGGTGTTCGGTGCGATGGCGGCGACTCTCGGTGTTGTTCTGCCGTCGTTTGTGATCATTTCTGTCATTGCCGCGATCCTGACGCAGTTTCAGGATCTTGAAGCGGTGCGGTTTGCGTTCAACGGCATCCGCGCGGGCGTGCTGGCGCTGATCCTGAAGGCGCTGTGGTCGATGTACAAAAAATGCCCGAAATCTCCCGTTGCGTATATTCTGATGGCGGGGAGCTTCATCGCGGCGGCATTTACGCCTGTTGACGTGATCTATATCATCATCGCCTGCGCGGTGATCGGTCTTGTAACCTCACTTTGGATGGCAAGGAGGGAGCAGACGTGATTTTTTGGGAACTGTTTTATACGTTTTTTCTGATCGGACTGTTTACGTTCGGCGGCGGCTATGCCATGCTTCCGCTGATTCAGGAACGAGTGGTGCAAAACGGCTGGATGACCTCGGAGCAGATCACCAACTTTATTGCGGTCAGCGAATCCACGCCCGGCCCGTTTGCGATCAACATCGCTACCTACGTCGGCACCGAAACGGGCGGTATCCTCGGAGCGGTGTGTGCAACGCTCGGCGTGGTGTTGCCGTCATTCCTGGTAATTCTCCTTGTGGCGCAGTTTTATGAGAAGTTCAAGAACAGCCGCATCGTGGCGGGCTGTATGACGGGCCTTCGTCCCGTCGTTGTGGGACTGATCGGCTCTGCCGTGCTCGGGATGGTCAGTGATGTGTTTTTGCCCGCCTCGCTCGGAGGCGGAACGCTCTTCGAGCAGTTGACGGCGATGGTCGGCACGGTGGCGTTTTACGCGTCGGTGATCATTTTCCTGTTGATGCTGTGGCTGGTATTTAAGAAAAAAGCGCATCCGATCCTGGTGATCGCGCTGTCGGCGGCACTCGGTATCGCGGGTGGCTATCTGGATAAATATCTGATTTAAGGAAGCGAGGTGAGCGGATGCGACGGCTTTATATGATGGCTTTGGCGCTGTGCCTGACCGTATGTCTAACGGCTTGTCAATCCGCTCCTTCGGTTGTCGGTACGTGGATGACAGACGGCCCCGACGCCTATTCCTTCCGACTGGCGGCGGACGGAAGCTGTGTGATGCTCGACAGCGACGGCGAGTGGGTATCGGACGGCACCTACACGGCGGATGATGACCGCATTCT
>JAFQMR010000222.1 GCA_017396175.1 Clostridia bacterium | reverse complement strand
TCCATTTCGCTTCGCTTCATTACGGCGGTAGATCGCACGCTTCCCGCGCGTACCATGCTCCATTTCGCTTCGCTTCATTACGGCGGTAGATCGCGCGCTTCCCGCGCGTACCATCCACAGGGAGGGCAGGATTTTGCCGCTGCGCATCCTGTTGTGTCATCCTGAGGAGCCGGAACGGCGACGAAGGATCTTTTCGCAGCATGAATTGACCTTCGGTCATGGCAAAACGGGAAGAAACGATCTTCCCCTATGGGTGCGCGATGTAAATCCCTGCGGGATTCGCATATGCTTTGCGGCACGATACACGCCTTCGGCATGCAGATGATGGGCATGAACGTTTCCGACATGATCGGCAAGCTCGGGCTTGCGATCACAAACGGGCTCACGCCGGACGATCTTCTTCGGGCGATGCGTCCGCATCCGACCTTTGAGGAAGCGCTGACCGACGCGCTCAAAGATCTTTGTACAAAGCTCAACTGATTCTTTTTCCGCTGTTTTTCGGGAGGACGCTTTTCACGGCGTCCTTTTTTTTACGGATTTTGCAGGAGAAATTTCATATCTATGTATAAAAAAGGATAGATTATTAGCGCGGAGTGTGTTATAATTCGAACGTTGGAGTGTCTGACGACAGACACAAATTTATCAAGAGGAGACCTTAGATGAAACGCAGAACTTTGAAGTTGCTTGCCCTTCTTCTGGCAATGGTCATGGTGCTGGCACTGCTCCCGACCGCCGTGTTTGCCGAAGAGCAGACCGAGGGCGGCAGCCAAATGCAGACCCCGCCGCCGAACGGGTACATTCGTTCGCCCGAGCACGGCACACATGCCGTTTCCGACGCGTATGCGCGCGGCGATATGGAAACATATTACCGTCTTTCGGGCATCGAGCCGACGCGCGACACGCCGCCGAGCTCGTACAACAGCAACACGCTCGGTTACGTCACCTCCGTCAAGAACCAGAACCCGTACGGCTCCTGCTGGGCGCACGCGGCGATGGCGAGCGTCGAGAGCTACATGATCAAGCACGGCATTGAGGTCGGATCCACCGGCTCCGCTGCCACGACGAGCCTGAACCTGTCCGAAACGCAGCACTGCTACTTCAACTACTCCACTGCCTATGACGCGGAGGGCATGCTGACCGGCGACAAGTGCACACTGCTCGGAAGCGACAGCTGTCTCGACGCCGGCGGCAACGGCGAAATGTCCGCCTACACCCTGCAGCGCTGGTGCGGCGCAGCGGACGAATCGCAGTCCGCGCTCCAGTACAGCAAGGCGAGCACGGTCGCAAGCTCGGGCCTCAACAGCCAGTATTCCTACAATTACAACATCTGCCATGTGCAGAACTCCGAGTGGATCCCCGCTACGGACATTGAAGGCGTCAAGCGCGCGATCATGAGTTACGGCGCGGGCAACATCAGCTATTACGAAACCGGTAATGCGTATACCTATATCTGCACGATCGACACCTCTTCTCAGAGCAGCAGCTCTCACAAGTGGTCCAACCACGCGATTACCGTCGTCGGCTGGGACGACAGTATCGCGGCGAGCCGATTCTCTCCGAACAAGCCCTCCGGCAACGGCGCATGGATCTGCAAGAACAGCTGGGGCACGAGCCAGTTCAGCCAGGGCTACTGCTACATCTCCTATGAGGACACCACCGTTTTGGAAGGTTACATCTACTTCTACGACGCGGAGCCCATCGACAACTACGATCACAACTATCAGTACGACGGTTCCTGCAACCCCGTCACCTACGGTATCGGCAACCGCGTCGGGTTTGCAAACAACACCAAAGTCGCGAACGTCTTCACCGCAACCGGCAGCCAGCTTCTCGAAGCGGTCGCGCTGTGCAACTGGGACGAAGCGCTCAGCTACACGGTCGAGATCTACAAGAACCCGACGACCGGCAATCCGTCCTCCGGCACGCTGATGACCTCGCAGTCCGGCACGCTGACCTATTCCGGCTACTACACCATCAAGCTCGATAACCCGGTCGCGCTCGCCGAGGGCGACACCTTCTCGGTCGTCTTCACGCAGAGCTGCCCGGAAGCGGATGATGAAGGCAAATACGTCCACACCCCGTACGACGCAAACTTTAAAGATACCAGCCTTGTAGACTGGGCGAGTTGGACGCACACCAACCACGGCAACACCTCCTATTATCAGGAGCCGAACGGTTCCTGGACCGACTGCCCGGACAACGGCGATTACCGCATCAAGGCGTACACCACCGATATCACCTATACCGTAAGCGCGGTCTCCAACAACACCGCATGGGGCACGGTCTCCGTCAACGGCACCAAGATCACCGCTTCGCCCGCAGCCGGCTACTACGTATCCGGCTATGAAGTGACGAGCGGCACCGCGACCGCGACGATCAACGGCAACATCATCAATGTCGCGCCGGAAAGCGACTGCACAATCAAGATCATCTTTGCGGAAAAGCCCACCTATACCGTGAAATTCATGTCCGGAGGTTTCTCCGACGGTAAGGCAAGCGCGCTGATCTATGATGAAATCACACTTCCAGACTCTGTCACCTACACGCCGACAGGCTGGACGTTCTCCGGCTGGGTTTCCGCAGAGCTTCAAGAGACCACCGCGGAGCCCGAGTTCTACGCGCCCGGCGCAACCTACACCGTCACCGCGAACGTGACGCTGTACTCGCTGTTCACCCGCGAAGAGGGCTCCGGCGAAACGGTCTATCAGCTCGTCAACGACAATCTCTCCGACTGGAGCGGCAAGTACATCATCACCTGCGGCAAGGACACAAGCGCATATGTGCTGAAGGGCCTTTCCGGCAACACGAGCTATGAATCCGCAAGCGCGGGCGGTTCTGCCACGTTCTCCAACACCGGCATGACGCTGGACGGCGAAAAGATCCGCAACGCAAACAACGCGTACGTGTTCACGCTCGCCGCGACCGGTTCCAACTACACCATCCAGAACGTCTCGACCTCGACCTATTTGGGCAGCTATACCAGCGGGTTTTCACAAGCACGTCTTTACAGTCGTTCCTCGTACAGCTCGAGCTACTGCAACTGGGGTGTGGAATACGACCTCTACAACATCTGCATGAAGGTTTCTAACTCCGCAAACTCCAGCAAACCCTACCTTGCAAAAGGTTCCAGCAGTTATTTCGTGATCAACAGCTCCTACACCTCCAACAAGACGCAGTTCTGGAAGGAAACCGAAGACATCACGACCTACTATGCGACCGAACCCGTCGTTGACCCGGCGTGCATGACGCAGTCGCTGCTGCTCGAAGGCAAGATCGGCGTACGGTTCTACGTCCGTTTGCCGGAGGCGCTGCGCAATGAGAGCACGAACGTCAGCTTCAGGATCAGCGGCAAGGGCGGCGAGGATTGCGCGGCAACCGTTCCGTTCTCCACCGATCTGCCGACGAAC
>JAFQMR010000221.1 GCA_017396175.1 Clostridia bacterium | reverse complement strand
AGCTGTAATAGCCGTTTACCTGATCAAGCGTAACGGTTTTCACACCCGTGAAGGTACTGCGCATCCAGTGGGTCATCTCGACCATACTTTCACCCGGGATACCCATAAAGAGGTAATCGCCGAGCTGCAGAACATTGAAGTCGACGGGGGCCATACGGGAAGACAGCACCTCGTCATCAAAGAGGCAGGCGCGGGTGAGAAAGTTCGGGATGTTGTTGGCGCGGAAGCGTTTGTCGATGAGCGATTTGATCTCGTGGGCAGGACGGCGGTCATCCAGTGCCTGCTGCAGAGCCGTTTCTGCTTCGTCGATGAGCTGCTGCTTTTTCTCCTCGGTCATCTCGGCGTGGGAACGGGGGAGCACCTCGTTGATTGGCAAGCGGATCTCGTAGCGTGCCGTGCGGCAGTTGTCGGGGTTGCCGAGCGGGGTGACCTTCTTTTGGCGGGCTTCAATCAGAAAATCGGCCAGCAGGTCACCGACGCGCTTGGCCTCCGCCGCCGAAGCCTCGTAGGTCGTGATCCCCTCGAAGCCTTTCTTCATCGCGAGATTGGCGCAGGGGCCGTTGATGTACATCGCGGGGGCATCGAATGCCTCTTCCATATCCTCGCAGAGGTAACCGGGCCAGTCGAAGTTGAACTTGTAATCCTCGACACCGTGGGATTCAAACAGCACGGCAATATCGGGGTGTGCCGCAAAGCGGGACAGCGTGCCGAGAATGTTGCCGTCCGTGTCCTTGAACACAAAGAGGTAGGCAAGCGGATCGTTTGGGTTGTCAAAGTAGATCGGTTTATCAAAGGCGGAAAGCTCCGGCTGATACCCGCGCAGAAGCATCCGCGAGGGATCCTTGGAATACGGCTTGCCGTTCTCGTCGTATTTCATACCCGCCCATACGGTGACGCCGCCGAGGCCGTGGACATATTGCTCACGGTTGTAGGAAAAGCGCGTTCCCGCATACGCCTCCGTCACCTCGCAGGTGAAGTCGCGCATCCGCGTCTTCATCGCGTTCACCTCGTCGGCCACGCGTTTGGCGATCGCGGAGATCGCGTCCCCGATCAGCACATCGCCCGCAGGGCCTGCATGGATCTGGAGCTCGTGGAACCAGATGTGATCGGGGTGGATCCCCGTCAGTTCGCCGACCTCACGGCGGAATTGCGCTGTGGCGGGACGGGTGGTATCGCCGCCGTCGAGCGCCATCAGCAGTACGTCGCTGTCATCCGCCTTGATATACAGCAGGCGGGCAAAAAGATCGGTGCCGAACGGCCAATAGCGGCGGAAGGTTCCTTGGATCGATACTTTGGAAAAACAACACTGTGCCATAGAATAACGCCTCCTTTTAAAGTGAAAGCGGGGTATCGTCGTCGAACAGGTGCGGATCACGCCTGAGATAGGGATTGGTGAGGTCTGCCATTTTTACGGCGTCTCCGACAATGCAAAGGGCATCGCCGAAGCGTCCGTCCCGAATGGCCCCTTCGCTTCGGAACAACGGTTCCATTTTGTCGTAATGCTCCGACGGATCCACCACGGGGTTTTCGGTGTGGTGACGGAATTGAGGTACGGAGTGGGTGTTGCCGTCACGATCGATCACCGAGAAGTCTTGTGCGGTTGCCTTGAGGCGGTTTGGGGTATTGATCCATTCCTCCACGCCGTGGAGATAGGTGTTGCATTTCAAACTGCATCCGAGAAACAGAATCGTTGCGCGGCGGTCGTAGAGCTTGCCCCAGCAGCCGTCCCTCGGGCAGGGGGTGCGGGTGTGCTCCTCGCCGCT
>JAFQMR010000031.1 GCA_017396175.1 Clostridia bacterium | reverse complement strand
GCCGATCCGCCGCGGCAGAACCATTCGACTCCGTCCCATCCGCGTCACCCTGAGCGACGTTTCGGCAGATACATTCGACTCGCTCCGCTCGCTCAGTATGACGCCGAAACAGAGTCGAACGGGTCTCGGATGGGACTTCGCTTAACTGACGCTCCAAATCTTTGATTTGGCAAGCGGAAGGTATACATGTGAGCGAAGCGAATCGGACAGTATGACGCCACGGCGGGGGTATAGGTTTGCGCACATCCCGTATGTGTCGTGCCGCCATCACCGATTCCCGGATCGTGCCAACGGAACGGCACCGAGACGCCGTGCATCATTATCTTTTCTCACCCCGTGTTTCGGCAAACTTCGCTGACAGACGGTGCTATACTGCTCGTTGCCGAAAGAGAGGGGGACAACAGGCCATGACCGTGATCTACATCGATATCCTGCTGGCGCTGAATCTGTTCATCGACTATCTGCTTCTCGCCGCCACGGCGCGGGTGTTGCAATTGCCGCTCAAACGCTCCCGACATCTCGCGGCCTCCTTGCTCGGTGCCGTTTCCTCGCTTCTGATTCTCTTGCCGACAATGCCCGCCGTCCTGACCGTCACCTCCCGCCTCGCGGTTGCCGCCGCGATGGTCGCTGTGGCCTTTTGGGAACGACGATGGCGCTTTCTTATGCGGCAGACGGCCGTGCTGTTTATCATTTCCGCGCTGTTCGCGGGGGTGTGCTACGCAGGGCAGTTGTGGGTATCGCCGACAGGGATGACGGTGCAAAACGGCATTGTGTACTACAACGTGCCGCCGATGCTGCTCATCTCTTTGACCGTCGGCAGTTATCTTCTGCTGTGCCTGTTTGAACGGCTGACACGCAAGCGGCTGGCTGAGCAATGTCGCTTTCGTATCGACATTCTTGACGGCGGTGAGCTTATAACTCTGAACGCGATGTTCGACAGCGGGCACAGCCTGTGCGACCGTTTTACGGGAGCACCCGTCATCCTTGCCAAGGAGCAGGCCGTACGCTCGCTGAACGAGCGTTACGCGCTTACAACAACCCATAAGCCGCGCGGTCCGATCCGCTACATTCCCTATCACTGCGTCGCGGGAGACGGCGTTCTGATGGCCTTCCGTCCCGCCCGTGTGACGCTGTATGCGGATCACCGCACCGTCGATATCAGCGGTGTATGGATCGCCGTAACAACCGCGCTCATCCGCGAGGAATACGACGCGCTGATCGGCCCCGCCGTTGCCGACCGCCTCTCTCAGACACCCGCCGCCGAAAGGAGTTTTGCCCTGTGAAGCCGTCTCTGTTTATTAACCGCCTGCTGTGGAAGCTTCGCTGTCTGTTTGCCGAGGACAGCTTTTACATCAACGGCTCGGATACCCTCCCCGCCCCGCTCTCCGCCGAAGAAGAGCAGGAAGCCTTTGCGGCTCTCGAACGCGGCGAGGAACACGCCCGCCGCCTGTTGATCGAGCATAACCTGCGTCTGGTCGTGTACATCGCCCGCAAGTTCGAAAGCTCGGGTGTCGGGATCGAGGATCTGATCTCCATCGGCACCATCGGGTTGATCAAGGCGGTCAACACGTTTTGTCCCTCCCGCCACATCAAGCTCGCCACCTATTCCTCACGGTGCATTGAAAACGAAATTCTGATGCATCTGCGCAAAATTTCGGGACAGCGCGGCGAGCTGTCCATCGACGAGCCCTTAAACGTCGACCGCGACGGCAACGAGCTTCTGCTGTCGGATGTGCTCGGCGGCGATCCCGATATGGTCAGCCGCGATATTGAGCAGGAGGCGGAAAAGACGGTGCTTCTCTCTTGCGTTGCAAGGCTCTCCGAACGCGAACAGCATATCCTGCGTCTGCGCTTCGGACTCGGCGGTGCCAAGGAGCATACGCAAAAGGAGGTCGCCGATCTTCTCGGTATCTCGCAGTCGTATATCTCGCGGTTAGAGAAAAAGATCATCAAGCGCTTAAAAAGCGATATGGAAAAAGTGCAATAACCCGCATGGCGATTGATTCTTCATACACGCAAAAACGGACAGGTTGCCCTGTCCGTTTTTTGTTCTGCATCGGTTTACGCCAGCGTTTTGCTCAGCTCCCTAAACAGCTCCAAAAACCGCTGTTCGGCGGCTTCAAAGGTCATCGGTGCGAAGGTCGGGATCTTGGTGATCGGCTGAAAGGGCAGTACCTTTTCGCCCATAAAATGATCAAACTCGTAGTACAGAAGGGCGTCGTCCACAGCGGCAACCTGCCGTTCCTCTTCCTCGGTCAGGCCACCGAGAAAACGCTGATAGATCGCCTTGGAAAGCCCCGCTTCGATCTCGCGGTAGGTGTCAAGATACACCTTGATGGGGCGGGTGATATCCGCCATATACGCTTCGGAGGCATCGTGAAGCAGGCACGCCAGCGCCACGCGAGGCGTTGCACCGCGAAGCATCGCCTCCTCACAGCATTCGATCGAATGCTGTGCCACCGAATGAAACCGCGGGAAATGGCCGTTGGCGCGTGTCATCAACGACAGCGCGTGGGCGATATCCTCCACACGGATCTCCTCCGGCTTCGGCTCAAGCGGCGTAAAATGCACCTTCGAATAGGTGGTGATATAATTGCTCATAGCGGTCTCCCCTTTCGCTTATCACAGTATACCACACGAACGGCAAAAAGGGAACACCGCGCTTTTTAATTTTCTTCGGTCACGCGAAACGCGTTTGTCATCGGATACACCTTACACAGCGTGCCCTCAAGCGATACGCGGGACAACGATACGGCACGGACGGTCGGATCGGCGTAGGTTTTATAGTAATACGTGCCGCTCGGCAGATGACAGACACAGCTGTATTGCGTCACCGCAAACGCCTCTCCCTTCGGCATCACGCCGTGGAGATAGGCCACGCTGTCCAGCACGCGAAAGCTGTCGAGCATCCCCGCCGTCACGTCCGCTGTCTGCGGTAACGCCTCTTTGAGAAACGCGGCTTTGACAAAGCGCGAGGACGGCGTAAAGTCCCCCGGAAGCCCCTTCAGCCCGAAGCCGCGATGAAAAGGAGTCAGCGACAGCGCGTGACACGGCTCCTCAACGTGCAGGTTTGCATATTCCGCGAGGTGCGTCAGCTGATAGCTCATTCGCGGGCTGTTGGTCATCACCTCGACGGGATCCTCCGTCAGATGAAGCCCGTCCGACAACGGCTCGACGGCGAGGGAACGCTCACGGTCGGCTACGATCCAGTGAAGGGGCGTGAGCGGCTCTTCGGCGGCAAACGGGATCGCGGTCAGCCGCACGGTTTTCAGCAGACGGCGTGCCTCCTCGACCGACGCACACTGTGCGAGAACGAACGGGATCAGTTCAAAGGGTGCCAGCTCCCCTGCCGTCTGACAGGGAGGGGCATACACGCACTCCCCTTCAAACGCCAATGCCGCCGCACAAAGCCCCTTTTCGTTGACCGCCTCGAAGAAGAGCGGCATCCCGTCGCGCACGACCGCCGCACCGAGCATCGCGTAATGCGTCCGCAGAGACGGCTGATGCCGAAAATGAAGCGGCGCACAGCGCGGTAATACCGCCACCTGCTGTCCGTACACCTCCTGCAGATCGAGATTACGCGCCAGAAACCCGCCCGCTGTGCGATGCATCAATGCCGTACACATCCGTTTGTCCTCCTCTTGTGCTTTTCGACAAGATCCGCTATAATAAAGGTACCCTGTTTGAAACGGAGTGGCTATCCTTGAAGCAGATCATCCCATCGTATTATCCGTTATTTTCCTGTATTGCCGACCGCTGTCAGCACAGCTGCTGTATCGGTTGGGAGATCGGCATCGACGATGTTGCCGCCGCCCGCTACCGTGCGGTCGAGGGCCCGTTCGGAGAGCGCCTTCGCGCCTCGATGACCGAAGCCGAAGACGGATGGCAATTCCTGCCCGACGAACACGAGCGTTGTCCGTTCCTGAACGGGCAAGGGCTCTGCGATCTGATTCTCACACTCGGAGAGGAGGCGCTGTGCGACATCTGCGACGCGCACCCGCGCTTTCGCTACGATTACGCCGACCGCACCGAATGGGGACTCGGACTCTGCTGTGAAGCGGCGGCCGCTCTGATTCTCTCGCAGGAAGAGCCCGTGACCTTCTCGGATGACGGTACTCTGCCGCCCGATCCCGACGAAGCCGCGATGCTTCGTTTACGAGCGAACGCCATTGCCGTTGCGCAGGATCGCTCGATCAGCGTTGCCGAACGGGAAGAGCGGCTTCTTCGCTCGGTCGGCGGCCGTACGCCGACCGCTCCCGAGGAGCTTGCCGAATGGTACCTCCCGCTCGAACGGCTGGATCCCGCGTGGGAGACGGAGCTGAACCGATTACAAACGGTCACCCCCGCTCCGTCCACGGTATCGGATGCGGCATCGGAACAGCTCCTTGTCTATTTTCTGTACCGTCAGATCCCGCCCTCATTGGAGGACGGATGCTTCAAAGAGCGTATGGCGTTTGCGGTATTGTCGTTACGTTTGATCCGTGCTCTCGCCGCCGTTTCGAACAATACGCTGTTTGAGCTGGCGCGGATGTATTCCGCCGAAATCGAATATTCCGACGAAAACATTGCCTGCCTGCTTACAAAACTTGCGCGTTACGCCGCCGCATGAAGCTCGGTCACGGGGACATCGGCGGCACGGCGGAGCATGGTTTCCGCAAAGATCGCGTAACCGCTCGACGGCTCTCCCACGAAAACATGGGTGACCGCTCCCACCAGCTTACCGTTTTGCAGGATGGGACTCCCGCTCATACCGCACAGCACCCCGCCCGTTTCACGGAGCAACGTCTCATCGGTGATGCGGATAACCATATTGCGCGTCGGGACATTGTCGCGGTAATCGACACTCTCGATCACAATGTCATAGAGCGTCGGTGTCATCCCGTCAATGGTGGTAAGAAGCTGCGCTTCCCCCTCCGTGACCTCCTGCTTACACGCAATCGGCAACGTTGCAAACGCATCGGGCTGTTCGCTGAGAAGCCCGTAAAGGCCGGTCTCATCGTTCATCGTCAATATTCCCCAGGAGCCCTCGCGAAAGCTGCCCAGCAGCTCTCCGGGGGCTCCTGCCTGTCCGCGTGTCACCCCGAAGATCGAAGCGGGTACGATCTCCCCCGAGGAGATGGGCACCGTCTCCCCTGTATCCACATCGTTGACGGGGTGCCCCAGTCCCGCAAACACGCCGCTTGACATATCATAGAAGGTCAGGGTGCCGATGCCCGCCGAGCTGTCGCGGATCCACATCCCCGCTTTAAGCTTCTTTTCGGACACGGACGCGATCGGTGTCAGCCTCACCTCAAATTCCACCTGCTGACGGCGCACCGTAAGCTGCAAGCTTTTTCCGCCGCTCTCCTCGATCACGGAGGCCACCTGCTCGGTGGTGCTGACCGCTTCTCCGTTGATCGACAGGATGCTGTCTCCCACTCGCAGGCCCGCATCCCCCGCGGGACTTTTCGCGCCCTTGCGGCTGTCGACATCCCCGATCCCAACCACCAGCACGCCTTCGGTAAACATTTTAAGGCCGAAGGGCATCCCGCATACAGCGACATCCCTCGCCTGTACCACCTCGACATCCACCTCCGATACGGGGAACATCCCGAACAACAGCACCTCGGCGGTATATTGTCCGCCCGAAGAGGCTTGCGTCGGTATTACGCCGTCCTCACTCACCGACAGAACCGCCGACGGCAAGCAAAGCGTTTCCCCTTCGCGGACAGCAAACGCGGTCGGCAGACGGCTTTGTACCAGTCCCACGCCGCCGAGCACCACAGCACTGCACACAGCCAGTGTGATGGCTGATACACGGCATATCCATTTGATCATATCCGATCGTCTCCTTTTTTGCTCTTGCTTGACACCGTTACTTTTCCCGCTTTTACAAAAACTTTTCACCGTTCACGGTTGCAATTTTTGGCAGTATGCGGTAAGATAAATATACTTGTATTGTTTTTTAAAAGGAGCGTTTGATATGCGTGTGGCGATCATCGGCAGCCGCGAGCTTACCATCGATATCCGTTCGGCGATCCTGGAGCATTTGCCCGCGTCGACAAGCGAAATCGTCAGCGGCGGTGCTGTCGGTGTCGATGCGGTCGCGAAAGAGGTCGCTCGCGAGCTGGGAATTCCGTTTACGGAATTCCTGCCCGATTACGATACCTACGGCAAGCGTGCACCGCTTGTCCGCAACGACCGCATCGTCGAATACGCCGATATGGTGCTTGGCTTCTGGGACGGCAAGTCCCGCGGCACACAGTACGTCATCGGCGAATGCCTCAAGCGCGGCAAACGCATTGTGTATATCCCGCTGAAAGGAGACTGAACCTTATGGACACCGTTCAAGGCACCATCGAAGCCACCATCCAGCTGACCAAAGCGAACTGCTATTATATGAATCACGGCGTATGCTCGTTGTCGCTGATCGACGATTTTTTCATCAGCGGCACCGACCGCCTGCCGCAAAACGACGTGCTGTACTGTCCGCGTCTGTACAAGCTGATGCAAACTAAAGAAAAGGACAAGGCGATCCCCGCTGTCCCCTGCAACTGCGGTCACGTCCAGATCCTGTCGGGGCATCAGCGTGCCTGCATTGCCGAGCGCAAAGCGCTCATTCTGCCGCTCAAGATCGAGGACGATAAAGAGGAGCGTGCTTTTTGCTCCGTTTGCGGCGGACAGACCAGTTTGCATTCCAAGGAAGCCACCGG
>JAFQMR010000220.1 GCA_017396175.1 Clostridia bacterium | reverse complement strand
TAACGGAACAGGTCAATGGAATTGTTGCGTTTTTTAACGTTCAAACGCCTCACCTCATTTTCTCATTACCGCCGCATATACGGCTTCGATCTGCTGACAGATCGCGTCCTTGCCGAAGCGGTTGACGCAATCGGCACGGAGAACCTCGCGGTCACAGCCTTCGCGCTGTGCATAGAGCGTCTGCATCGCCTTCACCAGCGCGTCCTCGTCGCCGTAGGGCACCGTCACGCCGTTTTCACCGTTCAGAATATCATCGGCTCCCTGCCCCTTGGTGCCGATGCACGGCACACCCGAAGCCAGCGCCTCCAAATAGACGATCCCGAAGGTCTCCACCTTGGAGGTCAGCACAAACGCATCCGCCCCTGAAAACAGCGTCTTTGCCTGCTCGCGGCTGTAACGCCCGAAGAACGACACCCGTTCCTCCTCGCCGAGCTCGGCAGTAAGCGCCTCTAACCGTTCCTTCTCCGCGCCGTCCCCTGCCACGACCAGGCGCACCTCGGCGTTATGCGGGAACGCGCTGTGCAGGGCACGGATCACCGCGTCCACGCTCTTGTTGGCGGTCAGGTGACACGCGGTCAGAAACGTAAAGGTCTCTCCCTTGCGGTCGGTGTTCACGGTGAACGCCGCGGGATCAAACAGATTCGGGATCACGTGGGTGTCCTTGCGGATCGAAAGCCGCTCGGACAGTGTATCCTGAAACCGCTGTCCGACATAAATAAACGCATCGCTTTGTTCGATCGTCGCCTTGACGCGGCGATAGTCGTCTTCCAAAGCCGTGCCGAGCAACAGTCCCGAATAATGCTCCGTCACGACAAGCGGCAGCTGCAATTCCTTCGCCGCTTTGAGACAGTAATACGCACAGCTGTGCGATACGTGCGCGTGAAGCAGGTCGGGAGCGGGAAGGCCCTCTTTCCGATCCTCGCAGATCTGTTTTTTCAGGATCTTACAGAACAGCTTCGAAATATACGCGTCCTGAAGAGCGCTCAGCTTGCCGGGGATCGGCACGATCACCTTGTGGAAGACCGTGCGCACCTCGCCGTCCTGCCACACGTTCGTTTCGTGCCACGGCTTAGAAAGCACCTTCGAAACGGACACGGGCTCGATATGGATCACCGTCACGCGGTGACCGCGTTCGGCAAGCGCCTTCGCCTGCTCACGGAAGAAGCTGGCGGTTATGTCTTGTTCGTCTTGCGGATACCACGCAGGGACGATATACAGATTCATCGAAAAGCGCCTCTTTTCGTCAGGCTTGCACCAAAATATCAGCAATGCGCTTGCAGGCAAGGCCGTCGCCGTAGGGGTTCGAGGCCTGGCTCATCGAGCGATACGCCTCCTCATCGCTGAGCAGACGGCTGAACTCGCTGTAGATCACCTCTTCGTCGGTGCCGACCAGCTTGAGCGTGCCCGCCGCAATGCCCTCGGGGCGTTCGGTCGTGTCGCGCATCACCAGCACAGGCTTACCGAGCGACGGGGCCTCCTCCTGAATGCCGCCCGAATCCGTGAGGATCAGGTGACTGCGGCTCAGGAAGTTATGGAAATCGATGACATCGAGCGGCTCGATCAGGTGGATGCGGTCATCGCCCGCAAAGATCTCGTTCGCCGTCTGACGCACCAGCGGATTCATATGGATCGGGTAGATTGCCTTAACATCGTGATGCTCGTCCATCACGCGCTTGATGGCGCGGAACATATTTTTCATCGGCTCGCCGAGGTTCTCGCGGCGGTGCGCCGTGATGAGGATCAGCTTGCTGTCCTTCGCCCATTCGAGCTCGGGATGCGTGTAGTCCTCGCGCACCGTGGTTTTCAGCGCATCGATGGCGGTGTTGCCCGTCACATAGATCGACGCGGGATCCTTACCCTCCTTCAGGAGGTTCTGCTCGGACAGCTCGGTCGGCGCAAAATGGTATTTGCTGATGATGCCGACCGCCTGACGGTTAAACTCCTCGGGGTAGGGCGAATAGATGTTGTAGGTGCGAAGCCCCGCCTCCACGTGACCGACGGGGATCTGCAGATAGAAGCACGCAAGCGCCGTCACACAGGTCGTCGAGGTGTCGCCGTGCACCAGCACCACATCGGGCTTTTCCTCCTCGAGCACCGCCTTGATGCGCTCGAGAATGTTGGTGGTGACATCAAACAGCGTCTGCTTGTCCTTCATAATGGACAGATCGTAGTCGGGCACCACACCGAACACATCCAGCACGACATCGAGCATCTGACGGTGCTGCCCCGTGACGCACACCTTCGTTTCCAGCTCGGGACGGCTCTTCAGCTCGTTGACGAGCGGGCACATTTTAATCGCTTCGGGACGCGTCCCGAACACGAGAATCACTTTACGCATTGTATTTCCTCACTTTATCAATCTCGGTTAAAGACATCGCGGGTATACACCTTGTCCTTCACATCGTCAAGGCAAGCGTCGTAGCGGTTTGCCACAATGGCATCCGATTGCGCCTTGAATGCCTCCGGATCGTTGACAACGAGCGACCCGAAAAAGGTCGTGCCGTTCTCCAGCGTCGGTTCATAAATAATCACCGTCGCGCCTTTGGCTTTGACGCGCTTCATGATGCCTTGAATCGAGCTTTGACGGAAATTGTCCGAATTGCTCTTCATCGTCAGACGGTAGATACCGATCGTGACCTGCTTTTCGCGCTGTGCGCTGTAGGCACTGCTGCCGGTATAGTATCCCGCTTTTTCCAGAACGCAGTCCGCAATATAATCCTTGCGCGTGCGGTTGGATTCCACAATGGCCGTGATCATATTCTGCGGCACGGCCTCATAATTTGCAAGCAACTGCTTGGTATCCTTCGGCAGGCAATACCCACCATAGCCGAACGAAGGATTGTTATAGTGCGATCCGATACGCGGATCAAGGCACTCGCCCTCGATGATCTGCCGAGTATCCAGCCCCTTCATCTCCGCATAGGTATCCAGCTCGTTGAAGTACGATACACGAAGCGCCAGATAGGTGTTGGCAAACAGCTTCACCGCTTCTGCCTCCGTAAAGCCCATAAACAGCGTATCGATATTCTCCTTGAGCGCTCCCTCCTGCAACAGTCCCGCGAACGCCTTGGCTGCTTCGACAAGCTGTGGATCGTCCATATCCGTACCGACGATGATGCGAGACGGGTAGAGGTTATCGTACAGCGCCTTCGATTCTCTCAAAAACTCAGGACTGAACAGGATGCGATCACTGCCGGTTTCCTGACGGATATGCTCCGTGTATCCCACAGGGATAGTGCTTTTGATGATCATATACGCCTGCGGGTTGCAGGCCATCACCGTTTTGATCACCGCTTCGACCGCCGAAGTGTCAAAGAAATTCTTCTGGCTGTCGTAATTGGTTGGGGCGGCGATCACCACGAAATCGGCATTCCCGTAAGCATAGTCCGCGTCCAGTGTCGCTTCCAGATCCAATTCCTTTTCAGCCAGGTATTTTTCAATATACTCGTCCTGAATCGGCGATTGACGGTGATTGATCATCTCGACTTTTTCAGGAATAATATCCACCGCTTTGACCGTGTGATTCTGCGCAAGCAGGACGGCAATCGACAGTCCGACATACCCCGTGCCTGCGACAGCAATGTTATAACGCTTCATTCTGCATCATCCTTTTCGTCAACATTTCTCAAGCCTTAGCCACGGCTTCGCACAACGCTTCTATGCGCTTGACGATCTGATCGTGATCATACTGTCGGATCTCTTCCGTATCGGGGTCATACAGCATCGGCTCGTGAGCGAGCTTTCGCTCGAACTGCATCAGCAGATAATCCCGCAGACGCTCCACCGCATCCGTCTGGAATTCCTCCACCGCCACGCCCAGTCGGAGCTTCTCCACAAAGTTGGTTTCTTCACTGCAGAAGTCTTTCCCGCGGGAGATGCATACCACCGGCTTGCGGTTGAGAATGTATTCAAACATTTTTGCGACCAACGAGCCGGGACGGTTGATGACAAGCGCCAGCAACAGATCGGCCGAGCGCTGCATAGCCAGCGCTTCATCGCGCGGCACAAAGCCGCGGTTATGCACAAAGCCATCCTCGCCGTACTGCTTTGCCGTCTCAATCAGCGTCTCGTTGTTGCCGCCCGCACACTCCAGCGTGTAGCAAAACGACGGATTCGCTTCTTTTGCCGCCAGCGTCGCTTTAAACAGCAGATCCGCTTTTCGCGTGCCGCCATACAGCGAGCCGGTGTGCACGATGTGCAATACCCCGTCATCCTGCTGTTCGGGCTCGCTTGCGTCCGTCATCGAGAAGCCGTTGGTGATCACGTGGATCTTATCAGCGTCCTCCACAATGCCGTCCGACAGGAAGGTCTTCCCGAAATGGGCAATGGTGATCACCGCTTCGGCGTGCTTAAGCCGCCGTTGCATCCGCTTCTTCATCCTCTGCGCATCGTGCGGACGGTCGTCCGTGAACGGCAGGTCGCGGAAATCGCTGATCCATTTGCAGTGAAGCCGCTTTTTCAGCTCATAGCCGAACAGCATCTCGATAAAGGGACACGCCGACGAGATCACGACATCGATTTTGACATCCTTCGGGATCACGTTCTTTATGATATCCTTCGCATACGCCTTCGCCTTTTGTTGCATCGAAAGGAACAGCGCGTGGTTTTTGACCTTTCGCACAAGCCCGTCGTGCGGCACCGCGTCCGTCTCCTCCGTGCCGCCCGATGTCTGCCAATCATCACCCGTCGCACCGCCGAAATGCTTGACGGCAAACAGCTCATAGCTTGTTTTCTGGTTGAGACGGGCGACCAAAAT
>JAFQMR010000030.1 GCA_017396175.1 Clostridia bacterium | reverse complement strand
GTGGTCGTGGTCGGCTTTGCGGGAGCCTTAAACGTCTTCGATTCCGACACACGCGCAGGCGCCTCATCCACACCGATAAAGCTCTGCGCAACCTTCATACCGCCGTCCGCTTCATAGAAGTACGCCTGCGGGCCGAGATCCTGCGAGCCGTAGAACCAGATCGAATACTCCGAGCCGCTGAAGCCGCTGAGCGTCACCTGGCGCTTGCCGTCCGCAAGCTCCACAACATCGCCGACAACGGAAGCACCCGACACATTCGCCTGCAGCTCCACAGCGGAGCCGTCCTTGTTCGCTTCGCTCGCCCAGAACACCACGGTCACCGTGCCGTCGGCGTTGAGCGTCTCCTGCGTCATCACCGTTGCCTGCTTCGGCAGGGTGTCGTCGGCGGGGAGGTTCATCAGATAGTTGTACACCGCGTTGATGCGTCTATCGCTTGCCGTCTTGACGCCGTGGTTTTCCGAAGTGATCTTCGTACCGGCGGCCAGCACGTTGGTGGCCACCTTCGCACCGTACATATTCGTATCGTAGCCGCTGTAAGCAGGGAAGTTTTTCGAGCTGTTTCTCGAGAACGCCACCGAACGGACATACTCAAATTCCTTCGCGCTGTTGTTCGTGCCGTTCGAATATTCCCACATCGCCGCCTGGCAGGCAGACAGCGCTTCTTCTTCGGTGAGGTTGTCAAGATCCGCTTTGAGCGCGGCATCATCCACCGTCTTGACCACATCGCCGATCAGATCCGACAGCGACTTTTTAAGATACGCGTGCTTCGCGACCGCACGGAGGAAGCCTGCGTTATGCGCGAGCGGCGAGTTTTCCAGCGTCAGGCGGCGGAAGTTCACTTCACCGCGGGCGGTCGTGTAAAAGTCCGCGCAGTAGACGCGCACATAGTCGCCGGTGTTGCGGTTGAAGAGCTTATACTGCGCAGGCGTTGTGCCGTAGCCCAGGCCGGCACGTGTACCGACCTTGTGCACGTTGTGCGGGCTGCGCTGATAGTAGAAGTCCGATGAGGTGGTGTAATAGTTGTAGCCGTCGCTCTCCATATCCGTTCCGACAAGGTTCAGGCTCTTGAGCGTCAGCGTACCCTCGCCCTGCGGTTCGATATAGATCGCACGGACGGTCGCTTCGTTGTTTTGGTTCTTCCAACCCTCGTTGGTGACTTTATAATTGAAGATATCCTGAATGCTTCTTGTATCGTTAAAGGTGCCTGCGGGGAAATACGACTCACCCGCCCAGTTCGGATACAGGTCGATCCACTGGTTGTCGTACAGATCCCCGGGATCGTTGTCACAGATCGTCACCGCATACGGCACCGAAGACACCGCATGGAGCTGCAGGTTCGGCAGGACGCTGTAGTTGAAGGTGTAGTAAGGCGCCAGCGCCACACGGCCCTTGATGATCCACTCGCCCGCATCGTTCACGGAGATGTTTTCAAGGCCCTCAACGACATAGCTCTTGTCCATCAGGTTGCCCATCGACCGCGGCACGTACACCGCCTCACTGCTGAGCGACAGGTGCGACACCTCAAAGTGGCCGACACCCGACGGTTCAAAGAACACGCCGTCGATCATCAGGTTGCCGTTCGCCGGATAGGAGTTATCCCACGTATAGCAGCCCTTAATATACATCGACACGTGATAGGTACCCGCCGGGATCAGATTGTCCGCGGGTACGGAGTTCAGGTCAAATTCGTAGCAGAAGTCGCCCGTCACCGAGATCCACTTATCGTACCCCGTCGTCTCGTTATCGAGGAACGCGATCTGGAACGGCACCTCCGAGCTGACGGTCATATGCAGATACGGATGCGTGTTACCGCTGTAACGGATCGCGGTTTCCCAGAACGGCTTATCCACGTCGTCCTCAATGACGATCGGCGACGAGCTGTTGTCGCTGTTCAGATAGGGCAGAAGATCGATATCCTTCGTGAACGGATCAAAGGTCGCATCGCCCGACAGCGAGAGATGGGACACCTCGAAATGACCGACGCCCGACGGCTCAAAGAACGCGTTGCTCAGGTTCAGCATACCGTCCGCAGGATAGGAGTTATCCCACGTATAGCAGCCCTTCAGGTCGAGCGACACGTTGTAACTGCCTGCGGGGATCAACGAGTCTGCCGGTCCCTCGGTCAGTCCGAACGCAGGGTAAAAGTCGCCCGTCATCGTGATCCATTTTTCCGACACGGTCACCGTATCGGAAAACGCGATCTGGAACGGCACGTCGGATTTCACGGACATATGCAGATAACGGTGCGTGTCACCGTTATACGACACGTTCGTGTTCCAGAACGGCTTGTCGACGTCGTCGTCAATGACGATCGGGTTGCCGCCGTTGATTGCCTCCAGCAGGTTGATATCCGCCGCCGCGTTCGCCGCGGGAAGCACCTGCAGAGAGACAAAGCTTGTCAGCAGCACCAGCGTCGCAAGCAAGGTACTCAGAAGCTTTCTCATGGATGAGTTCCTCCTTTAGGAATGGGTAATAAGCATTCGGATATCAAGACATATCCAGTGTAAGAGTATATCACTTTTACGGAAGATACAGCAAGCAAGCATCTTTAAAAAGACAGTTTCCGTGAAGTGAAACGTGAACTGAGGGCACCTGCAGTTGACAAATGTAAGACACCTGCGGTAGAATAAAGCATACCCCTCGCAAGGAGATGTCACACGCATGAAGAAACGCCTGTTTTTGTTTGATATGGACGGCACGCTCTATCTCGGCAACCGTCTGTTTGACTTTACCCCCGCCCTGCTCGCCGCCATCCGTGAGGCGGGCGGACGCTACCTGTTTATGACCAACAATTCCTCCAAAAGCGTCAGGGACTATATCCAAAAGCTCGCCACTCTCGGCATTGAGGCCGCCTACGAGGATTTTATCACCTCCTCGCAGGCCACGGCACGCTACCTCAAACAGCATCATCAGGGACAACGGCTGTACGTCTGCGGCACGCGGTCGCTGATCGAGGAGCTGGAAAGCGAAGGCTTTGAGGTGACGACCGCGCTCGAAACGGTGGATGTCATCGTGATGGGCTTTGATACCGAGCTGACCTTCCGAAAGCTCGAAGACGTCTGCCGCTTACTCCTCACCCGTGAACTGCCCTACATTGCCACCAATCCCGATTACGTCTGCCCGACCGAATTCGGCAGTGTGCCCGATTGCGGCAGTGTGTGTGATATGATCTTCAATGCAACGGGCAAGCGCCCGTTTGTGATCGGCAAGCCGTCTCCGATGATGCCGCTTCTCGCGATGGAGATGACGGGCTGTGACAAGGACGATACCGTCGTGATCGGTGACCGCATCTACACGGATGTCAAAAGCGGTCTGGCCGCCGGGGTGACCTCCGTCCTGGTTATGAGCGGCGAAACCACTCAGGCGATCCTCGACGCCTCCGACGATAAGCCCGATTTCGTCATGGAATCCGCCGCCGAGCTGATGACGTGGCTGTGAGGCAACCATCGCTTTATACATTCCCCTACACGCAAAAACGGACGGGTTTCCCCGTCCGTTTTTTAC
>JAFQMR010000219.1 GCA_017396175.1 Clostridia bacterium | reverse complement strand
GCCGAGCAAGGCATCGCTTTCAAACGCGATCGCCGCATAGGCATAGTCGTAAAAATCCGTCACGCCGTCCCACGCGGCGGCACCCGCGCCGTCGGGGGTATTGCCGACCGTGACCGACGCGCCCTCGGCCATCGACACATCGCAAAACGCGATAGCGCCGTCCGTCGCCGCTCTCGCGATCAACGTACCGCCGTTCACCGTCACCGTTGGGTAATCATCGCCGTTGATGCCGTACTGCGGGCCGTACAGATCAAGCGTACCGCCGTTCACGGTCAAACTGCCGTACAGCCACAGGCCGTCATAGCCGATATCCTCCACCGTCCACGTGCCGCTCTCCACCATCACGTCGTCCATGGCAAAAATGCCCTCGCCGTCCGTGTAGAGATGCAGGATTCCATCGCCCGTCAAGGTCAGCCTATCGCTTGCAACGATGCCGTTTGCCCCTGTCGGGAGATAGGATTCACCCTCGGCACGGATCGTCAGGGGACGGTAGCTGTCGATCGCGTTATAGTCACCGTCTGTTTCCCAATCGAAATTGTGAAGCGTCAGCACGCCGTCGTTGTAATAGGCGTAGCCGACCGATTTATCGACCGTTTCCTCTGTCTGCACACCCCAGTGATCGTTATCGAGATACAAACCGTCCGTGAGCCACATCCCGTCGACGAACACGCCGTCGACCTCCTGTGCGCGTTCAAAGGTGCAGGCCGCCTCGATCTCGTTGCAGCCGTATCCCGAATCGGTGTCGGTCGCATACGCAAACGCCATCGGCTTCCCGTCGAAGGTCACCTCGACGACCGCCTTGCCCTCGCGATCGGTCGCAAACCAATAGCCCGATTCCGTCTCCAGCGTCACGTACGCCTGATGGCGGCGGTCGGATCTGAATGTGCCGTCAAGGCGCGCAAAGCCCGCCGCCGATGTGCCGGGGTTCGTTTCGTAATACCAGTCGATGTCGGAGCCGTTTGCATAGGGGACAGGCCTCGTCCGCGACGAGCCCCTCACCACATTCGTGTCGGGCGTTTTGCCGGGGATGGGATACTGCACATCCCGCAGCTCAACGTTGCTGATGCAACGGGAGGTGTGGTAGTATTTGTACGCTATGATCTTGGAGCGGTTGCCCGCCTCGGGATAGTAGATGCTCGCTTCTTGTCGGTTGATATCGGCATAGGAGCCGTTG
This sequence comes from Clostridia bacterium, assembly GCA_017396175.1. Classification (GTDB taxonomy): domain Bacteria; phylum Bacillota; class Clostridia; order Oscillospirales; family Acutalibacteraceae; genus RGIG1959. The sequence goes on along the minus strand of JAFQMR010000219.1, from coordinate 15,352 downwards.
CCGTCGGTGTAATAATCAAATTCAAAGCCGTCATCAGCGGTCAGAATGACCTCCAGCAGATACGGCGTATCCGCCTTGAAGGTGTCGTTTGCCGTCATCGGCTCGCCGAATTCGCCGTCGATCATCGGCGTCCAGCGGATCTCATAGGACGAATACGGCGGATTGTCCTTGTCAGCGGTAAAGTCGGGGTGCTGTCCGGGGGCGGGGAGCGCTATGTCATACAGCTCGATGCGCGTCAGATAGCCCGTCTTCAGATATTCAAAGCGCCATCGGCCGTTTCCGAGATAGGTCGCCGCATCGCCGTTGACCGACACGGTGTAGCCGCTCTTGAAGGGATAGGTGCCGCCGATCGACAGCACCGAAAATTCCACCGCATAGGTATAGCCGTCGCGAAGCACCGACGGATCGGCCGTCCGGGTGTTGCCTGTCTTGCTGTTTTCGTACCACTTGATATCGGACAACCCCGCATACGCGGAGAGCGAGGTCAGGGACTCCGTATCGGTCTTGTCCAGCGACAGATCGATATGCCCGATCTCGCCAACGACATTCACGACATAGCGGAACAATTCGGTGCGGACGGTCACGCCGTGATTCACAATCTCGTTTTGGAAAAACACATCGTAGCGCCCGGGGATCGCCTCTGCAAAATCGAAGGCGAACGTCACGTTGCTGTATCGTGAGGACTCGATCGCGATCTGTTCGCCGTCGCGGAACACCTCCATCTCCGAAACGACTTTCACATCCTCACCGTACCCCGCATTTTGGTTCAGCGATCTCGCGCTGATCTCAAACGGCTCGCCGAGGTAGAGGTTATCAAGCTCGCAATTGGTAGACAACGCGGGCATCTCGGGAGTCATTTTGGCAAAGCCGAGGTTAAAAAACGCGCAGGGGCGGTTTTTCACGATGTAGTCCTTGTCCGCCTCGGCCGTTTTGTCGTTGATATCGACACAGACATCCGCCCGCATACGCAAGGTGGCGGTGCTGTCGGGAGTTTCGCCGATGCCGCGGTCAAATCCGCAACCGTCAAAGGTGGCACTGCCCGACTGCATATACAGATCGACGTTCCTGAACGACGGTGCGGGATCGCTCATCGACTTGCCGTACAGCGTCCCTTTTTTGAAGGTAAAATCGATACCCCGACCGATGATGGTGTTTCCTGACAAATAGGCATCGTACACGATCACCTCGCCGCCCGTGCCGCCGACGACCGCCTGATTGTAGACGGTCGTTTCGGTGGATTGTGCGCAGTAGTAGTCTACCTCCAGGTAGGATTTGCCGCTCAAGGTCAGTCTGCCTGCCGTGAGATAGAACATATCTCCGCACCAGTGAAGAGGATCCTCGGTGTTGTAAAGATGATAGACGATGGTGCCGTTGTGACCGTCGACCGTCAATTCGGTATCGGCGCTGTTCAGGTTAAATAAGCCGTCGACAAACAGGCCGTTGTAAAAATGGATCTCGCCGTAAATCTCGAGCGTCTTTTTGCCGTTTACGGTGATCTTCACATCGTCAATGTACTCCAGGACGTGATCAAAGGTGCGCTCGATCACCACGCCTTCGGGGATGACGACCGTCGCCTCCCCGCTCGCCTGCAACGCCGTGCGGAGCTCCTCCCAGGTCGTGGGATACACGCGTGTCTCCGTCTCCGCCGTCGCCGTCAGCGACAGCGGCATCACGCCGCCGAGGAGCGCCACGCAAAGAAGCACCGCAAGCCACCGTTTCATTCTTTTCATATCCTGTACCTCCTGCTTCGTATACCGGGGGGTTCTGCTTCTATTCTACACCATCCGCAGCCGTTTGTCCCCACCCTTTTGCCGAAAAAGGGTGGGATTTTGTGCAGACGGTGTGCAAAAAAGCGGAGACACGCATGCTGTGTCTCCGCTTCGGTATGTCTGTTAACCACCGTTCTTACGCTTTCACCCACAGCACTTCATAGGGACGCAGAGAGTCGGCGCGGTCCGCATAGTTTGCAAGAAGCACCTCGCCGTTTGCGGGGACACAAGCGGGCATCGCCGCTTCCCCATCCGCAAAGTGCGACACCACGTACACCGCTTCGTCGCCGACGGTGCGCGTGTAGACGCTCGTGCCTCCCTCGTTCAGCAGAAGCTTGAACTCGCCGTCCTGAAGGCACGGTTCACTCTTGCGAAGCGCCAGCATACGGCGGTAGAAATTGAGCACCGAGCGCTCGTCCTTGTCCTGCTCCTCAGCGGTGAAGCCGGGATCGACCTGGATCTTGATCCAAGGAGTACCCGTCGTGAAGCCGCCCTTCTCGCCCGTCGCCCACGGAATCGGGGTACGGCCGCAGTCGCGGCTGCCGAACTGCAGGCGATCGAGGATCTCCTGCTCCGTATAGAGGCCCGTTTCCTTCAGCTCCTTATAGCCGTTGAAGGTTTCGATATCGCGGTATTCGTCGAGCGTCCTGAAGGTAGGATTCGGCAGACCGAGCTCCTGTCCCTGATAGATCACCGCAATACCGCGCATACCGTACAGCATCGCACCGAGCATCGTCGCACTCTCATAGGGATAGTTTTCGGGATCGCCGAAGCGGGACAGCGCACGCGGTTGATCGTGATTCTCCATCACAAGCACGGGATAGCTGTCGTCCTTCAGACCGTCTTCCCACTTCGCAAGAATATCGACATACCGCGTCCGATCCACAGGCTCGGGCATCCACTTGTCGCCGTCGATGCGGCCCAGGAGCAGATGCTCAAACTGGAAGGTGGAGGTCAGCTCCCCGCGTGCCTCGCCCGTAAGAGCCAGCGCCTGCGCAGGGGTAAGGCCCCACGTCTCGCCGATGGTGAGAGCACCGTGCGGGCCGAGCGCCTCCTCGTGAAGCTGGTGCAGGTAGCTGTGCAGGCGATCGCCGAACAGGATGTTGCCGTCCTCGTCCTTGGCGAGATTGTTGATCACGTCACAGCGGAAGCCCGCCACGCCCATATCCAGCCAATAGTTGATCATATCGGCGATCTCACGGCGAACCTTCGGGTTTTCCCAGTTGAGATCGGGTTGCTTCTTCGAGAACAGATGCAGATAATACTGCCCCGTCGTCTCATCGAATTCCCAGATGCTGCCGCCGAACGCCGCCTTGAGGTCGCTCGGGGCGTGCCCGTCCACAGGATCGCGCCAGATGTAGTAATCGCGGTAGGGGTTATCGCGGCTCTTACGCGCCTCTCGGAACCACTTGTGCTCGTCGGAGGTGTGATTGACCACAAGGTCGAGAAGAATACGGATGCCGCGCTCCTTTGCCTTTTCGAGCAGCTCCTTGAAATCGTCGAGCGTGCCGTATTCGGGGCCGATGTCGCGGTAATCCGCAATGTCATAGCCGTTGTCGTCACCGGGAGATGGGTAGCAAGGAGACAGCCACAGCGCATTCACGCCCAGCTCCTGCAGATAGGGCAGCTTGTTGATAATGCCGCGCAGATCGCCGATGCCGTCACCGTTGGTATCGCAGTAGCTTTTCGGGTAGATCTGATACACGATCGCTTGTTGATGCCAGCGTTCCATAAGGACATTCCTCCGTCAGAGTTTTAGTGTATAAGAAAATTGTAGCAGATTCCCCCTTGCTTTGCAAGAGGGCGTCACGATCAAAAGTATAAGCGGTTCTGGTATTTCGTCGGAAGCCCCTCGCCGTACAGATGGGAATCGTTCGAAAGCGTCAGCACACGCGGGATCACCACGCCGTTCTGCTCGCGGAATTCCACCGCCGTCAGCCCTGAGTGCGTCATATCGAAATGCGTCGCGTACAGCGGGTAGGGGATATCGAGCAGACAGCTCATAAACGCCATCCCGAACGCCTGATGCGCAAACAGCGCCACCCGCTCCTCCGTCGGTGCGACGGGAATATACACGTGCCGTTCACGATCAAGGCGGTAGCCGAGCGACTCCGTAAAGGCCGCAACGTCCCGACGGATATCCTCAAGACACTGCGCAAACGAGGTCAGCGCGGGATGCTCTCCCCAGCGGTCGCCGAGCCGACGGATCTCGTCGGAGACGAGCAATTTCCGTGCCTCGGGATCGTCAAACACATATTCGCGGATCCCGCGCTCGTCAAAGACGCACATCCGCTCCCACGGGCGGTTTTCGTTCGCCCACGGGCATTCCGTGTGCGGCAGTGAGAGCAGCTCACAGGTCGGCTTTGCCGTGAGCACGGCACGGGTGGAATCGGACGTATAGATGCGGTCGAGCCCGTACAAGCCGAAGCGCTTGGCAAGAGCCTCCGCCTGCCGATGTCCCTTCGGCGTCAGGCTGTCGGGGTTGTAGATCGGATCCCCGTGTCGGATATAGAAAAACAGCATAGCAAGCCCTCCTCTGTGTTATGTTCATCATAGCACATCTTTCCCGCCTTTACAAGAGAAAACGCTTGACAAACCGCGCAAATGGGTATACACTCTTTACTATAGAAAAACCGATGAGCAAGAGCAAGTAGCGTGTCCGTGAGGTTTTCAGAGAGCGGTCGGCGGGTGCAAGACCGTAACGGATGGACAGGTGAATGGACTTGTGAGGGCGATCCGAAACCGCGTTTTGTTGCGGCGTAGGCGTCGACGGTGGCTCCCGCCGTTACCGCGGAGACCGCATCGCAGGTGCGTAATACCCCTTCAGGGTGGCTGACAGAAGACTTCTGTTCCCAAGCGGGACAGGGGTTTTATTTATTTTTGAAAAGAAGTGTGATCGGCAATGTATTTTTCGGGATTCCGATGGCGGACGGTGTAAAGCGTCCGTGTCCCATCATTTTTTAACAAACTAAGGAGCGATCGGTTATGAATCCGTATAAAAACTTTGACAACTATCTGAAAGAATACCCCACCCCCGACGGCTATTTCGGGGAGTTCGGCGGCGCCTTCCTGCCGCCCGAGCTGGAGCCCGCCTTCAAGGAGGCAAACGACGCCTATGAGGCGATCTGCCACTCCGCACAGTTCATCAACGAGCTGCGCCGTATCCGCAAGGAATTTCAAGGCCGTCCGACGCCCGTCTACCACTGCGAGCGCCTGTCCCGCCTGTTCGGCAACTGCCAGATCTATCTCAAGCGCGAGGACCTCAACCACACGGGCGCCCACAAGCTCAACCACTGCATGGGCGAGGGCTTGCTCGCCAAATATATGGGTAAGAAAAAGCTCATCGCCGAAACGGGCGCCGGTCAGCACGGCGTTGCCATCGCGACGGCGGCGGCGTACTTCGGCCTCGAATGCGACGTGTATATGGGCGAGGTGGATATTGAAAAGCAGCATCCGAACGTTATCCGCATGAAGATGCTCGGCGCAAACGTTGTCCCCGTCACCCACGGCCTGAAAACCCTCAAGGAAGCGGTGGACGCGGCGTTCGACGCGTACCTTAAGGAATACGACTCGGCGATCTACTGCATCGGCTCGGCACTCGGCCCGCATCCGTTCCCGAAGATGGTCCGCGACTTCCAGTCGGTCATCGGCATCGAGGCGCGTGAGCAGTTCCTCGATATGACGGGCATTATGCCCGACGCGGTGTGCGCGTGTGTCGGCGGCGGCTCGAACAGCCTGGGGATGTTCACCCCGTTCCTCGCCGATCCCGTCGAGATCTACGGCATTGAGCCGCTCGGTCGCGGTCACGCAGTCGGCGACCACGCCGCCACGATGCAGTACGGCACCAAGGGCCAACTCCACGGCTTTAAGAGCTACCTCCTGCAGGACGAAAACGGCGAGCCGCTCCCCGTCTATTCGATCGCCAGCGGTCTGGATTACCCCGGTGTCGGCCCCGAGCACGCCTTCCTGCGCGATCAGGGACGCGTGCATTACGAAACCGTCTCCGACGACGAGGCGATGGAGGCGTTCTTCCTGCTGTCCCGCTACGAGGGCATCATCCCCGCCATCGAAAGCTCCCACGCCCTCGCCTACGCGATCCGCTATGCGAAGGAGAAGCAGACGGGTTCGATCCTCACCTGCCTGTCGGGACGCGGCGACAAGGATATCGACTACGTCTACGAAAAATACGGTTGCGGCGAGCAGTTCGATCTCAACCGCGGCTGATCCCGCTTTTTTCCGTTCCGAAAAGGGCTTTTCGCCCTTTTCGGAATTTTTTTATACACCGACGAAAAAACCTGTTGACTTTATCGCTTTAACGTGCTATAATACGAATCGATCACTCAAGAAAGGGGGCAGTCGGTGTGAAAAAGGCCGTTTTCAACGTGTATTTTTATTACTTTAACAAGGCTGCCCGTCTTCTGTGAAATCGAAACAGCGTTGCTCCTCGGTTCACGAAACACGGACAGCCCGCATTTGTTGTGCTTTTGAAAGCGCGAAACAGATGCGGTTTTTTTATTGCCCTCGCACCGAAGAACAGGCAAACGGAGGTAGAACCCTTATGCGTATGAATTTCCAACGAAAGCTCCCCATCCCGCAGGAGGTCAAAAAGGAATTTGCCCTGACCGACGCGATGGTCGCCGCGAAGGCGGAAAACGACCGTCAGATCCGCGACGTCATCGAAGGCCACTCCGATAAATTCCTGCTGATCATCGGCCCCTGCTCGGCGGATCACAGCGAGCCTGTACTCGAATACATCTCCCGCCTGCGTCGCGTGCAGGATCAGGTAGCGGATAAGCTTGTGCTGATCCCCCGCATCTACACCAATAAACCGCGCACGACGGGACAAGGCTACAAGGGTATGCTCCACCAGCCCGATCCCGACGCCAAGCCCGATATGTACAAGGGCATCGTCGCGATCCGCGAGCTGCATCTGGCGGCCCTGCGGGATTACGGCTTCTCCTGTGCGGACGAAATGCTCTACCCCGAAAACTACCGCTACCTGTCCGACCTGCTGTCCTACGTCGCGATCGGTGCCCGCTCGGTCGAAAACCAACAGCATCGCCTGACCGCGAGCGGTCTGGAGGTTCCCGTCGGCATGAAGAATCCGACGGGCGGCGACCTCTCGGTGATGATGAATTCCATCACCGCCGCCCAATCCTCCCACACCTTCCTCTACCGCGGCTGGGAGGTCACGAGCGCCGGTAACCCGTGGGCGCACGCCATCCTACGCGGCTACATCGACTACGCGGGCAAGAGCGCCTCCAACTACCATTACGAAGACCTTGTCCGCGTCAACGAGCTGTACGCCAAAGCAGGGCTTGTGAATCCGTCGGTCGTTGTGGACACCAACCACAACAACTCGGGAAAACAATACTTAGAGCAGATCCGTATCGCCAAGGACATTGTCCACAGCCGCCGCGAGAACCCCGACATCCGTCATCTCGTCAAGGGCCTGATGATCGAGAGCTATCTGGAGGACGGCGCCCAGAGTGTCGGCGAGCACGTCTTCGGCAAATCCATCACCGATCCCTGCCTCGGCTGGGACAAAACCGAAGCGCTGATCTTCGATATTGCCGATAAACTTTGATCCGTGAGGAGTACGCCCTATGAACGATTTACAGCACGCACGACAGGTCATCAACGAGGTTGACCGCGAGATGGCCCGCCTGTTTGAACAGCGAATGGATGCGGTCAGAACGGTGGCCGCGTATAAAAAAGAGCACGGCCTGCCGATCGACGATTTCGCCCGTGAAGCGGAGCTGCTTCACCGCAACGCCGCCTATATGCAAAACGAGGAGTACCGTTCCTACTACGTCAATTTTCTCAAGCACACCGTCACCGTATCGAAGGATTTTCAGCACCGCCTGCTGGAAGGCATGTCGGTCGCGTTCAGCGGCGTCGAGGGAGCCTTCGCGCACATCGTCGCCCGCCGCATCTTCCCCGACGCGCGGTGCGTCCCCTACGCCGATTTCAAAGCGGCGTACCGCGCCGTCGAAAACGGCGAATGCGACTGCGTGATCCTGCCGATCGAAAACAGCTTCAACGGCGATGTCGGCAACGTTCTTGATCTTGCGTTCTTCGGCTCGCTGTTCATCAACGGCGTCTACGAGGCGGAGATCGTCCAGAACCTGCTCGGCGTCAAAGGGGCTTCCCTTCAGGATATCCGCAAGGTCGTCAGCCATCCGCAGGCGCTCGGTCAATGTGCCGAGTACCTCGGTCGCCACAACCTCGAAACCGAAAACGCGGTCAACACCGCCGTCGCCGCCAAGGCGATCGCCGAAGCAGGCGACAAAACGATGGCCGCCATCGGCAGTGCGGAAGCGGCCGAGCTGTTCGGGCTTCAGGTGCTGGCCGAGAAAATCAACGACAGCGGCACCAACACGACGCGCTTTGCGGTGTTCTCCCGCTCCGAACGCAACGCAACACCGCTCGACGACCGTTTCATTATGCTGTTCACCGTCAAAAATACGGCAGGCTCGCTCGGCGAGGCGATCTCGGTGATCGGTCAGCACGGCTTCAACCTGAAGGCGCTTAAAAGCCGCCCCACCAAAGACCTCGTCTGGGATTATTTCTTCTACGTCGAGGGCGAGGGCAACATCCACAGCGACGAGGGGCAAGCGATGCTCGCTCAGCTCGAAGCCTGTTGCTCCAACCTCAAGATCGCGGGCTCCTTTGAAAAGGAGATCCCCATTTAACAACGTGTAAGGGTGAGACTTATGAATAAACTCGATACCTCCAAAACCTTTCTGATCGTCGGCCTCGGCCTGCTGGGCGGTTGCTACGCGATGGCGCTGAAGCGTCAGGGCTACACCGTCTACGCCGTTACAAAGGAGCAGGCCGACATCGACTACGCCCTCGAAGCCGGGCTGATCGACGGCGGCAGTACCGCTGTGGAGCAGGAACTGCTCGACAAAGCGGATATCCTCGTATTTGCGCTCTATCCCCACACCTTCGTGGAATGGATCCGTCAATACGGCGATCGGATCAAGGACGGCTCCCTGCTGACCGACGTCACGGGCGTCAAGGGGTGTCTTGTGTACGAGATTCAGGCGATGCTCAAGCCCGGCGTGGAATTTATCGCGGCGCACCCGATGGCGGGCCGTGAGGTGAGCGGTGTGCGCAACAGCGACGACGCGATCTTCCGCGACGCCAACTACATCGTCGTGCCGACCGAGAACAACACCTTCGGTGCCATCGAGCTGTGCAAGGAGCTCGGCAAGGTGCTGGGCTTTGCCCGTGTGTCGGTGCTCAACCCCGAAAAGCACGATGAAATGATCGCCTTTTTGTCCCAGCTGACGCACTGCATCGCCGTGTCGCTGATGTGCGCGAACGATAACCCGGGACTGGTGTTCTACACGGGCGACTCCTTCCGCGACCTGACGCGCATCGCCAACATCAACGACGAGATGTGGAGCGAGCTGTTCCTCTCGAACCGCGAGGCGTTGCTGAGGGAAATGGAAAAATACCGCAACACGTTTGACCATCTGGTGCAATGCGTCAAGAACAACGACCGCGAGGAGATGCGCAGTATGATGCGGATCTCGACCGAACGCCGTGCCGCATTCAACCGCAAATACAACGATTGATCCTTCCAATACACCGAAAAGGGAGACGCTTCCACCGAAGCGTCTCCCTTTTTCTTACAATCCGTATTTCGTATGCAGACGATCCATCGCGCGACGAAACGGCACACACAGCACCAGCAAAAACACCGCGTTCGAAACGGCGTAGGTCACCATCATCGGCAGAGAGGCGGTCAGCGCCGCGGCATACCGCGTAAGCCGAAAGCCGTTGTCGATCGAGATCACCGTCCAGACGTCCATCACCGCCGAAAACAACACCCCGCACACGATCCCGACAGGGACAAGAAGCAGGCGAAACAGCCGCGTCCACCGCGCCGTCAGCCCGCCGAGCAAGCCGCACAGTCCCCACGCCAGCATCTGAAAGGGCACCCACGGCCCCATCTCAAACATCATCGCCGACAGCAACGCCGACAACGCGCCGCACAGCACGCCCGCCTCCGTTCCGAGATACATCCCGCACAGCACCGTCACCGCCGCAACAGGCTTACAGAACGGCACGGCGGCAAACGCGCCGCGTCCCAGCACCGACAGCGCCACCATCACACTGAGAAGCACCGTCCGCACCGCCGACGGATCGCCCTTTTCAAAGGACACCGCAAACGGCACCACGGAAAGCACCGTCCCGCACAGCGTCACCCACACGACGGCACGGTCGTCAAACAGCAGCGCACCGCCGAGGATCAGTAAGGCCGTGAGCAACAGACAGCCTACCGTAACCCATCGCTTCACGGCGTCCCCTCCTTCAACGCCGCCACCGTCAACGCTCCCGTCATACGGGTAACGGGCGGCACGTAAAACCGATTATTTGTAAAGAATGCCGTCGGCGCTTCGTCGCACACAAGCTGTCCGTCAAACAGCATCGCACAGCGGGTAGCCACGGCGGCGGCAAACACCGTATCGTGCGTCGCGATCACCACCGCCTTGCCGTCCTCCGTAAGCGCACGGATCGCCGCCGCCAGCCGCGCCTTGGTCGCCGCATCCAGCGAGCGGGACGGCTCATCGAGAAGCACGGCGTCCGCTTCGGCAAGCCATACGAGCGCCAGTGCCGCCAGCTGACGCTCACCGCCGCTGATATCCATCGGATGGCGCGACAGTCCCGCCGTCAAGCCGAGACGCGACGCAACTGAGCGGATATCCTCCTCCGTTTTCCCGTTCTGCGCCGCAAAGCGACGAAGCTCCTCTCCCACCGTTTCGGCGGTAAACAGCGCGCGCACATCCTGCGGCAACCACACGGTGCGCTTGCCGTTCACACGCCCTCGGTACGCCTTGCGGAGCGAGGCAAGGCAGGTGAGAAGCGTGCTCTTGCCGCTGCCGTTCCCGCCGAACAGGCAAAGACAATCGCCCGCCCCGACCGTCAGCGAGGCACCCTTCAGCACGTCCTCGCCCTGCTTCGTATACCGAAACCACAGCTCCCTTGCACACAGCACCGTCTCCCCGACCGCCCGTTCTTCGGCAGGACAGACGGTAATAGCAACGTTCTCCAAGGCCGCCCGCCCGTCCCGACAGGTGAGCGGCCGCACCGAACACCCGAGCCGCTTACACACCTGAAGCGGCTGAGGCAACGCGTCAAACAACGGATGCCCGCACAGGGCATCCGCCGCTTGTGCCATCGGCCCGTCAAAGAACAGCCGTCCGTTTTCCAATATCAGCAGGCGGTCGGCCGCTTCGGCGACCTCCTCCATCCGATGTGTCGCCATCACCACGGTGACACCGTATTCGCGGTTAAGCATCCGCAGCTGTTCCACAAACCGCCGTGCCGCGATCGGATCGAGCGACGAGAGCGGCTCATCCAACAGCAAAAGTCGCGGCGACAGCGTCATCACCGACGCGAGCGCCACCTGCTGAAGCTGACCGCCCGACAGCGAAGAGGTCAGGGCGTGAAGGCGGGCGGTCAGCCCGAACACGTCGGCGGTCTCCGCCACACGACGGCGCATCAGACCTTGCTCCATCCCGCTTTGCTCCGCACCGAAGCACAGCTCCGAACATACCGTATCGCATACCGTCTGCTCTTCGGGCTCCTGCATCACAAAGCCGATGGCCGTCGCCGCGTCACGGTCGGATAAGGCCGACAGCGGTTGTCCGTCAAAACGGATCTCGCCCGTTTGCGTTCCGCGCGGTGCGAGCATCGGCTTTAAAAGCGACAACAGCGTCGTCTTACCGCTTCCCGACACCCCCGCCAGAACAACGAACTCGCCCTCCTCCACCGACAGACGGAGCCTGAAGAGCGTCGGCACCTGTGCAGAAGGGTATGTAAATGTCAGATCGCGGATCTGCACGATTGCCATCGCCGTCTCTCCTTTCCTTCCCACACCGACGGCGCAAGCAACAGCACCCCTGCCGCCGCATACGCCGCCGTATCGGTTAATGTCATACCGACCGCCTGTATCGTCGGATACCATGTAAACGTCTCGCAAAGCAGTGCCGCGGCGACAAGCGCCGCCACCGTCACCGCCACCGTCACCGCATCCCCGAGGCGGTAGTGATACGGCGTATACGCCGTCTTTCCCTTCAGCGCATACCCGCGCGCTTCCATCGACCGCGCCGTCAGGATCGCCTGCTCGGGTGTCCACGCGATCACCGCGCCGAGAATGTCCGCCTCCTGTCGCAAGCGTCCTTTGCCGTGAAGCAGGCCGAGCGAGCGTCGCGCCCGCCGCACCTCCGACAATCGTCGCGCAAACAGCGGCACCCATCGCCGCGCCATACATAAGGTGAGCGTCAGCCGCGGCAACCGTCGCCCGAGCATCATCAGCTTGTCCGCTGTCAGCACCGCCGCATAGGCGTGACACCACAGCATCACCGCCGACAGCATCACGGCGGCATTCACGCCGTAAGCGAGCGCTTCAAGCGTGTACGGGATACGCCCGATAACACACAGCACCGTCGCGCCCTCGTGCGAGAAGAGAGGGTTTGTCAGCGCGATCGCCGCCGCAAACGGCAACAGCATCCACAGAAACCGCGTTGAGCACCCGAGCAACCGTCCGAAAGCAAATGCCCCGACAACCGACAGGCACAGCACCACGGGATGCGGCAACAGCACCGTCACCGCCACCGCGCAAAGCCATTGCACCGCCGCCACCGACGGCGGACGCGACGCCGAAAAGCTCATCCTCTCTTCCCCCCTTTTCGTTTGGAATCAAAAAAGCCGTTGCCGAAAACGGCAACGACACAAAAAGCACCCGCCCGAGCCGTCGGCTCAGACGCGTGTCACCGCCGCGCTCCCTTTGCCCAAGCGCGGTGCGTTCGTTGACCGTACGCTCGGTCGGTCTCCCGGCTGACGGCCGCCGCATCCGACGATGCGGAGAGACGGATGCCTTCTCGGGAACCGAAGCCCAATGGCACGCTATCCGTCCTTACGGCCGATCACGGTAATGGCGGTTGCGGCGGAACTTCCCCGCGCTTCCCCGCCGCACGCTTCGTGCGGCACCGAGCGGTCATTCAGATTGTCTTTCGTTCTGTATTGTAGCGTATTTTCCGCCGCCCGTCAAGGGGCGCGGAACAGGTTCGCAAGCAGGCTCTTTCGCGGGCGGAAGGTCGCCCCGCCTTCGGGATGCGGACGGCTGACAAGCACCGTCTCCTCCCCGATGATCTCGATATCCTTCCACGGGATCACCAGATCCTCTTCGTGCCCCATCAATCCCATCGCCTTCGGCCGTCCGTGAATGACGATCGCACACAGCTGCGCCGAGCAGGTGTCGATCTCCACATCGTCCACACACCCGAGCCGACTGCCGTCGCAGACGTTGATGACCTCCTTGTCGTGTAACTGCGTGATCCTGCAAAGCATACGCCCGCCTCCCTGATGTTTACATCTCGCCCTATCTATATGTCGTTTTTCTCCCTGGTATGCCTTGCAGGGAGGAGGATGTCGTCGAGAAGACAAACGAGGAGCCCCTCCCGATGACAAACCGTCCGGGAAGGGCTCCTTTTTCACACGCCTATGTCTTTGTGACGTTTACGGCTTATGTCGGAATGCTTTGGGGGAAGCCGTAGCCCCGTATTACCGAAGCAACCGCAGCACCTCAGGCATCTTCCTCTGTATCGCGAAACAACCTCGTCTCGCCGAGTCGGCACTTGTCGGGACAATGCTTTGCCCGCCATTGCGGATCGTATTTGTCGGCATATCTCGAGAAGCTCCACGCGCGTACGCTCTCCGAGCCACTGCTCATATGCAGGCGCTTCGCAAACGTATAGCTTGCGTAATACACCGCGAACAACGACAAGATCTCTGCAAACGATGCGGCCTCCTCCGACAGATACAGCGTATGGATATACCGTACATCCTCTGTGGAAAGGCACGTTTCCATCAACGCGATCTGCGTATCCCCGCTGTAAACGGACACATAGTGATAGGCACCGCGGGACAGTCCGTAGCACCGAACGACGTCGCCGCTTTCCGTTGTGATTTCATAACAGCTTTTGAAAAGCCCGTGCTTTGAATAGGCAAACCGTCCGTACGGGCGGTCATTTTTGTACAGGTGAAACACCCTTGTCCGATTTTCCTTGCCGAACAGATACCGCAACGGAATATAATGAACCCACGAGGAGAGGCTGTAGACCCCTTTCAGCGTGGTATCCTTATCGGAAAGGGTGACGGATTGCAGGCGGCTTACGCTTCCTGCTTCCCCGTGATACCGCCCGTGTTCGCTTTCGACCTCATAAGATTGCTTCACGTTCGATGCCGTTTGAGAGATGGTTATGATCATTCGTCCGTCATCCTTTCGTTGTTTACTTCCCGTCACAGAGGTTTTTACGGCAGGTGCGGATCGTACGGATGCTCTCCTTCGTCTTTTTTCGGTACACCACCGCATTGACGATGCCGCATACCACCGCCGTCACCGTGATCGCCGACCAATAGGCGATCTCCGTATAGTAATACTCGCTGACCGACTCGTCATAATTGATGTATTCCACGCCGTCTACGGTGATCGCCGTGACGGTGTTGTTCAGCCAATTCTCCGCATAGGTAAGCGTATACGACTGCCCGAATTTCAGCGTTTGTTGCAAGGCATCCTCGTTTTTGTACACGGTAAACAATCCTTTGGTGGTATTCAACGTCAACTCCATCCGCGGAATGACCTCAAGCTCACAATCGAACATGGCGACCGTGGTCTCCTTCCACGTGCTCGGGTGCGCTTGCCCGCACGCCATAAACACCAGTACGATCAGCAAGGCCGTAAGGCCGCCCGCCGCCTTGAGATGCTCCCGCAGCACAAATTTGCGTTCCCGCTTGATCGTCTCCTTCTGCAATCGGATGTACGCCTTTGACTTCATCGCACTCACCGCCTTTCATTTACTATACCATATTTCATTTCAAAAGTAAAATCTTGCGGTATAAAGCTCCTTTGTTTACAGATACTAGCAGTGAAATTTGAAAATTTGTGTAGGGCGGGGGTTTACTCCCGCCGCCGAAACTGCAATCCTAAACGGCGGGACCAAGGCCCCGCCCTACGATGCTGATTCAAAAAGGAGATGGATTGATATAGGAAAGCAACAGGATTCGTTCGTAGAATCGACGATTTAGGCAGGGCGGTTTTAGAAAGGAGCGGAATACCATTCTACCTCAGAAATCCATGCTCTGTTGCAGCCAAAATGGAATATTCAAACTGTCACAAGTAAAAGCCGAATGGGTATTAAAACCCGTTCGGTTTTCTTTTCTTTATGCAATCTTAATGCGAAAAAAAATCCTCTAACACGGCCTTAAATTGAAAAAATGTATAATTAAGGCACCAAAAGGGAGATAAGGAGAAGCATTATGGCGGATCTGATACATAAAAAGAGGGGGCTAACCTCGTTTCAAATCATCATACTCGGCTTTGCGGGAGTCATACTTGTGGGCGCGTTATTGCTGATGCTCCCGATATCCACTAAAAGCGGTATCGTAACACCGTTTAACGAAGCGTTATTTACCTCAACCTCGGCATTATGCGTAACGGGACTGGTCGTTCAGGATACCGCAACCTATTGGTCGGCTTTTGGGCAGAGCATAATTTTGGTGCTGAT
>JAFQMR010000218.1 GCA_017396175.1 Clostridia bacterium | reverse complement strand
GATCAATACGCCGAATATCCCATCGACCGCGATAAGGTGTTTACCATATCGATGGTGACGTATTTTATGATCGAGCTTCAGGATGAAGAGGGATTTCTGGCGCAAAAGCTGGGCGGCATCGGAACGGTCGAGGTCGTGATCACCGAAAACGATATCGAAGATCTAAGGCAAATGATCACCTTTAAGAGAGGCGACCGATATTACACCTGCCTCTTGAACGGAGAGTCTTATGAGACGGGCACCCAAAAGATGAGCCGCAAATTTTCTTCGCACAAGTATATCGACGGATTTAATCTCGTTAAGAATAAGGAGCAGGAGAATTATCAGTTTGTCGTGCATTACGATGGTTCGAAGGTCGTCGGATTTGAGTGCAGGCCTTTTGACAGTGTTCCCTCGAAATATCATACAGACAGCGCAACTCTGTTGAAGGATCTGTGTGTTGTGCTGTACACCAAGCGGAATTTCACCATCGACCAGTTAGAGGTGTATTTTAAGAATGAGAACGGGGAGGAGTCGTTGTGAAAAAGATACTGGCCGTTTTGCTGATATTAACGGTTGTGTGTTGCTTCGTCGGATGTGACGTCGATGTCACGAACGGTGGAGAGAGCAGCGATACCTTCGTTGCTCCGAGCGACACGAGTGACACGGAAAATGCGAGCGGCAGCGACGGCACGACCTCGCCGTCCCGCGATTCGAAGCCGAGCGGCGCGGCTTTGCCATCCCGAACAAACGTGACGACCGCCAAAGGCTGTGAGCATATTTGGAGCCAGTGGCGGGAAACGGTCAAGCCTACCTGTGCCCAATCGGGCCAAAAGACGCGCCAATGCCGTCGCTGCGCAAAAGAAGAGTCGGCTTCTATCGCCGCACTATCTCACAAAGAAAGCGATTGGATCGTGGATGCCTTTTCTACCGTTGACAAGGAAGGCAAAAAACACACGGAGTGTATTCATTGCCAAAAGCGGATGAAGGAAGTCGCGATCCCTAAGACCCAAAAGGATCATAAGCATAGCGGTGCAGAATATGTGATTACGAAGCGGCCCGATTGTGATACCGACGGAATCAAGGCGCTGATCTGCACCTGCGGGGTGACCGTGAAAACCGACGTGTTAAAGGCGACGGGGCACACGGGCGTGACCGATAAGGCGGTGGCGGCTTCGTGCTACAGTACGGGCCTCACCGAGGGCGAGCACTGTTCGACCTGCATGGCCATTATCGTTGAGCAGACGGTTATTCCGCAAAAAGAACACGCCTTCGGCGCTTGGCAGGTGATGGTAGAAGCGACCGAAACAACGACGGGCATCCGAAGCAAACGGTGCTCAGTCTGCGCCACGGCTGTTACGGAGACCATCCCCGCGTTCAAGGACGCCGATCCCTCGGAGCTTAACCGCCTTTTGTACGAATGGCGTGACGACGGCTATTGGGTGGCGGATATTCAGAGCTGTATCAACCCGATCTTAACGATCCCTGCCACCTATGAGGGTAAAGCGGTCGTCGGTATTGCGGAAAAAGCCTTTTACAAGAACACGGTGTTGGAAGAGGTGATTATTCCGAGCAGCGTTAAGGCGTGTGAGTATCGGGCGTTTTACAAGTGCACGTCTCTGAAGAAGGTCCGCCTGCCGGACGGCCTCACAACGATTCCCGACGGGATGTTTGAAGGGTGCAGCAGCCTCGCGCAGGTCAATTTGCCCGCTTTTGTGCGATCCATCGGCTCCAAAGCCTTTGCTTCCTGCTCGAAGCTGAATCTCGGCACGGTCACACTGGGTTGTTCCTTCGGCAGTGACGCTTTTCGCGGGGTGGCTTTCGATACGTTGACCGTAAAGCGCGAGACCGTGAGCTGTCTTGGGTCTACCAAGATCAAAAAGCTGGTATTGGCCGAAGGGGTCAAAACGCTCGAAAAAGATGCGCTGATGTGGGCGACGGTTGGGGAGATTTCCTTCCCGTCGACCCTCAAAACCATTAAGAACGGGGCACTTTACGGCGTCGGTGTCGAAAAGCTCGTATTCAACTCGGCGATCCACCTCGAATACGGAGCATTCAACAATTGCCGTATGCGGGAGATCGTGCTTCCGGCCGGCTCGACGATGGAT
>JAFQMR010000217.1 GCA_017396175.1 Clostridia bacterium | reverse complement strand
TAATGCATCACAAGAACGTCGCCCTGTTGTTCGGTATGCATCGGCGAAAAGCCGCAAATGGCTCCGTTCATAAAAAGCGGCTTGGAATCGGCATCCGCCGTCACGGGCGCTTGCACAAGCGAGAGTTCATCCACACAATCGGCACGCAAAAAATGCCCGTTGAGGATACTGCCGCCCTCGAGCAACCAGCGCTCGGACTGCCGATGCTCATCCAGCATCCGCAACGCCGAGCGGACATCGATCTCCTCCTTGCCTGCGACAATATAGGAAATTCCCAGCTCACGCAAATAGGTCAGGTACCGTGCGTCCGCCTGTTCGGTCAGCACCTCGACAATGTGTGATCGATCGTAGCCGGGATCGTCATCTCTGATGCATACCGATCGCCACCCGAGCCTTCCTTTGGGATCAAACGCCACCGCATAAAAATCCAACGACTGTTCCGCCCAATACGCCTGATAGGGGCCGTTCTCCCGTTTTGCGGGTGCATACGCCGACAAATCAGGATACCACCCGCCCGTAAAGCTTTCCTCCATCGTCACCCTGCCGCAGATAAAGCCGCTCGCGCCTTGTTCCCTGTAACGGCGGTGAAGCTCGTAATACACCTCCGTCGCCCTCTCACAGTGCGGCGATCGCAAAAAGTCTCCCGTGACCTTCCCGTCTGCCGACGTCACCATATGACAGATAATATACGGCCGTTTCATACGCTTCCCCCGCTTTACGTTTTCGATGCACATCCAGTATACCACTCCGCTCCGTTCGGCGCAAGGCACCCTTTTTATGTTGAATCTTTTTGTAAGCCGTGATACAATAAGGTAGATTTCCGTCAAGGAGGATGCAGACAATGTGGCTGTTACTCATCGAAGGCCTCGTAATGTGTTTTGTGTTGTTGCTCGTTTGCGTGATCGGGATCGCGAACGGGCCTGTCGGCTTGGTGCTGTTATACGAGGAGGATGTGCAGAAGCGAGTGGTGGAGCTCGGCCTCACCACCAAGGCGACAATCCGGCGCAACTTTATCCTGTGCAGTATCGCGCTGTTTGTACCGCTGTTTCTTCTGCCGCCGCTGATGGTGTACGGCATCAACGGAGCCAACGGCTTTTGGGACGGCTTCCTGCAAATGTCCTGTATTCTTTGGATACAAGGACTGTTTGACCGCCTCTTTATCGATTGGTATTGGGTTGGTAAAACAAAGGCGTGGGAGATCCCCGGCACCGAGGATCTCAAGCCGTATATCCCGAAGAAAACGCTGATCGTCAAATGGCTCAGCACCGTGTTTCTCAATCCGCTGATCGCCGCCGTTGTCGCAGGCGTGATGCTGTTGTTTTAAAAATAAGGAACGGCAGGGAGAGCACTCCCTGCCGTTTTTGCTACCTGTTACGATCAATCCTCTTCGAGGACACGGGCCATTTCTTCCGCCTGCGTCTTGGGATCGAAGTTGTACATCGGTTCGATGTTTTCCTTCTTTTTCACGCGCCTGAGATAGTTCTTCGTGATCTTTACGACCAGCGGTGACAGCACCAGCACACCGATCAGGTTGGGGATCATCATCAGACCGTTGAAGGTATCCGAAATATCCCACGCCAGCGACGAGGTAAGCACCGCGCCCAAAATGACGGTGCACACGTGGATGATACGGAAGATGACCGTCGTCTTGGAACCGAAGAGATACTCCCATGCCTTCGAGCCGTAGTGCGACCAGCCGAGAACGGTCGTAAACGCAAAGAGGAACATCGCCACGGCGATAAACTTCTGGCCGATGCCTCCCCACGAAAATACCGAGTTGAACGCACCGCCGACCAGCGTGGCGTCGGTGTAGCCCTGCGCGATCTCACCCGTCACGGCGTTGAACACGCCGCCGTTCAGGCCGCCCGCCGTCAGAATGACGAGCGCGGTCATCGTGCAGACGACCATCGTGTCGGCAAACACCTCAAAAACGCCCCACATACCTTGCTTGACGGGCTCCTTGATGTTCGAGTTGGAGTGCACCATAACGGACGAACCGAGGCCCGCTTCGTTAGAGAACACGCCGCGCTTGAAGCCCTGCGTCACGACCTTGCTGATCACCGCGCCGATACCGCCGCCGACAAACGCTTCGGGGCAAAACGCGTTGACAAAGATCGCCTTAAACGCGGGAACGATGTTTGCATAGTTCACACCGATGACCACGAGAGAACCGGCAACAAACAGCACCACCATAACGGGGACGACCTTTTCGGCAACGCTTGCGATTCTCTTCAGGCCGCCGAGCGTGATCAGCGCCGTCAGCAGCATGATCGCCGCACCGAGAATGATGTTGTAGAGCGACACGCCCTCAAACACCTCGATCGAGGACAGTGCGGACACATCAAACGCCTGCGCCACGTTGGTGACGATCTTATTGACCTGTCCCATAC
>JAFQMR010000216.1 GCA_017396175.1 Clostridia bacterium | reverse complement strand
CATCCCATTGACAAACTGTTTCAAACCTCGTTCTATGAGCATGTCATCCGCGGACGGGAAGATTATGAAGAAATTGCGGAATATATTATGAACAACCCAAAGCAATGGGAATTGGATAAGTTGTATTCGAAAGAATAAGGGTTCGGGTTCACCCGACGCATTTGTGCCACAAAGGCGAAACTTGCCATAAAAGCGATAAAAGAGTACTCATATGAACAAATGAAAAATTTGAACCATTTGTCACTCATTTATTCGGATTGCAACATCGATTACTAAAATGAATCCCCTCGACAAATTTGTCGAAGGGATTCGTTTTGTTATTAGCGGCGGGAGCAAGCCCCCGCCCTACGTTCTCTTTTATAATTCTCCGCTAAGGACAACTCCCGTTTTGCTCGTCCGTTTTTCTTTATACTATATATTATACGTTGAAGCGGAACAGCACCACATCGCCGTCCTGCATCACGTATTCCTTGCCCTCCGAGCGGACAAGGCCCTTCTCTTTTGCCGCCGCCAGCGAACCGCATTCGATCAGCTGTTCGTAGGGGATGACCTCGGCACGGATAAAGCCGCGCTCGAAATCGGTATGGATCTTGCCCGCCGCCTGCGGCGCCTTGGTGCCGCGGGTGATCGTCCACGCACGCACCTCCGGAGTGCCTGCCGTTAAGTAGGAGATCAGGCCGAGCAGATGATAGCTCTTTTGGATCAGGCGGTCCAGACCGCCCTGCTCAAGCCCGAGCTCCGACAGGAAGAGCTCCTTCTCCTCGGGCTCCATATCGGCGATATCCGCTTCCATCTGTGCGCAGATCGGAAGCACCTCGGCGTTCTCCTCCGCGGCAAGCGCCGCCACCTTCCGATAGAACGGATTCTGCTCGACATCACCGCTCGAGAAATCCTCCTCGCTGAGATTCGCCGCATAGATGATCGGCTTCTTCGTCAGCAATGCCACGTCGGCGAGCATCGCCGCTTCCTCCTCGTTGCACTCCACCGTGCGCGCCGCCTTGCCCTCCTCGAGAGCCGCCATCACACGGTTAAAGAAGGTGAGCTCCGCCTGCAGACTGCGGTCACCCTTGAGCGCCTTCTGCGTACGGTCGATACGGCGCTGCAGCATTTCCATATCCGAAAAGATCAATTCAAGGTTGATCGTTTCAATGTCGCGCAGGGGATCGATGCTTCCCTCCACATGCACAATGTCATCGTTTTCAAAGCACCGCACCACGTGGACGATCGCATCCACCTCGCGGATGTTGGCAAGGAACTTGTTGCCGAGACCTTCGCCCTTTGACGCACCCTTGACAAGGCCCGCAATGTCGACGAATTCAATCACGGCGGGGGTGATCTTCTGCGGATTGTACAACGCCGCCAGCGCGTCCAGGCGCTTGTCGGGCACCGCCACCACGCCGACGTTGGGATCGATGGTGCAGAACGGATAGTTGGCGCTTTGCGCGCCCGCATTGGTGATCGCGTTAAACAGCGTGGACTTGCCGACGTTGGGCAATCCGACGATTCCGAGTTTCATATCGTTTTATCTCCTTTGGTGTGATCTTCGGAGGACGGGGTTTACTCCTCGTCCGCTCCGCAGCACTTCTTATACTTCTTTCCGCTTCCGCAGGGGCAGGGATCGTTGCGGCCGACCTTGTCGGCGGCCGTCTTGCGCACGGGCTTCTTCTGCAACGTACCATCTCCCGCAAGCGACGCCGTCGTCTCCTTCGCCACCTGCTCGCGCTTCGGCTCCTCGTGTTGGCGAAGCTCCACCGTCAGTATGGCGCGTGCCGTATCCTCGCGGATGGCGGCGACCATCTGATCGAACATATCAAAGCCCTCGAGACGGTACTGCACGACGGGATCCTTTTGTGCGTAGGCACGCAGGTGGATACCGCGCTTGAGCTCCTCCATCTCGTCGATGTGGTTCATCCAGTGACGGTCAACGTGGCGCAGAAGGATCACGCGTTCGATCTCGCGCATCACCTCACCGTAACGCGCCTCCTTATCGGCGTATTTCGCCTCGGCGCGGTCGAGCAGGATCTGTGTGATCTCGTCGCGCTCCATATCCTCCAGCTGTTGCGGGGTGTAACGGAAATCGGTTTCGTCGCACAGCCAGCCGCCGAAATAACTGCGAAGTCCGTGGAGATTCCAGTTCTCGTGCTCCTCATTGTCGGCGGTGTACTGCAGAACGGTCGCCTCGATGGCTTCCACCACCATCTTCCAGATGCTGTCGCGCATACTCTCGCCGTTCAACACCTGATCGCGCTGACCGTAGATGATCTCGCGTTGGCGGTTCATCACGTCGTCAAACTGAATGACGTCACGGCGCATACCGAAGTGACGCTCCTCCACGCGACGTTGGGCGTTCTCGACCATATCGGTGAGCATCTTATTTTCAAGCGCCATATTCTCCTCAAGGCCGAACGCGCTCATGATCGAATAGAAGCGGTCACCCGCGAACAGACGGATCAGGTCATCCTCCGCCGACAGGTAGAAGCGCGTCGTACCGGGATCGCCCTGACGGCCCGAACGGCCGCGAAGCTGGTTGTCGATGCGGCGGGATTCGTGGCGCTCCGTACCGATGATGTACAGGCCGCCCGCTTCGATCACCGTCTCGGTATCGGGACGGATCTGCTCGGCATATTTCGCTTCCAGCTCACGGAACAGACGGCGGGCCTCATTCGCCTCTTCGTCCGCCGTATCGCCGTAGCTGTCCGCTTGCAGGATCATCTCCTCGGAGAGTCCCATACGGCGCATTTCGCTCTTGGCCATAAACTCGGGGTTACCGCCGAGCTTGATGTCGGTGCCGCGTCCCGCCATATTGGTGGCAACGGTGACGGCCCCGGGCTTACCCGCCTGCGCGACGATCTCCGCTTCCTTGTCGTGGTACTTGGCGTTCAATACCTCGTGCTTGATGCCGCGGCGCTTGAGCATCGCGGACAGCAGCTCGGATTTTTCGATCGACACCGTGCCGACGAGCACCGGTTGCTTACGGGCGTTACACTCGAGGATCTGTTCGATCACCGCCTCGAATTTCCCCTTTTCGGTTTTATAAAACAGGTCGTTCAGATCGGCACGGATCACGGGGCGGTTTGTCGGGATCTCCACCACGTCCAGGCGGTAGATCTGCTGGAACTCCGTCTCCTCGGTCATCGCCGTACCGGTCATACCCGACAGCTTCTTATACATACGGAAGAAGTTCTGGAACGTGATGGTCGCCAGCGTCCTGCTTTCACGCTGTACCTTCACGCCCTCCTTCGCCTCGATCGCCTGATGCAACCCTTCGTTGTAGCGGCGGCCGGGCATCTTACGGCCCGTATGCTCGTCGACGATCACCACTTCGCCGTCATCGACAACGTAGTTGATATCGCGATGCATCACACCGCGCGCCTTGATCGCCTGATTGATATGATGAAGCAGGGTGACGTTCTGATCGTCCATCAGATTGTCCACCCCGAAATGCCGTTCCGCCTTTTTGACACCCGTACGGGTAAGCGTGGCGGTATGTGCTTTTTCGTCCACAATGTAATCGGCATCGACATCCATCGAATCCTGATCTTCTTTGGTATCCATTTCCTTGACCTTGATCAGCTTCAGCGTCTTCGCAAAGCGATCCGCCTGCGCGTACAGGTCGGTCGAGCGGTCGCCCGCACCCGAAATGATCAGCGGGGTACGCGCCTCGTCGATCAGGATGGAGTCCACCTCGTCGACAATGGCAAAGTGATGACCGCGCTGTACCTTATCCTCAGCGCGCACCACCATATTATCGCGCAGATAGTCAAAGCCGAGCTCGTTATTTGTGCCGTAGGTGATGTCGGCGGCATACGCCGCACGGCGCTCCTCCTTCGTCATATCGTGCACAACAAGGCCGACCGTCAGGCCGAGATACTTATACACCTCGCCCATCCACTCGCTGTCGCGGGCGGCCAGGTATTCGTTGACGGTGACAATGTGCACACCCTCCCCCGCCAGCGCGTTGAGGTACGCGGGCAGAAGCACCGTCTGCGTCTTACCTTCACCGGTCTTCATTTCCGCGATGCGGCCCTGATGCAGGATGATACCGCCGAGGATCTGCACGGGGAAGTGCGGTGTCTGCAGGACGCGGCGCGTTGCCTCACGGCAGGTCGCAAACGCCTCGGGCAGAAGGTCGTCGAGCGTCTCCCCCGCCTGCAGACGGTCGCGGAACTGCGCCGTTTTCGAACGCAGCTCCTCCTCGCTGAGTGCCTTATATGACTCCTCCAGCGAAAGCACCTTGTCACAAAGCGGCTTGATGCGCTTGATCTCTCGCTGGCTGTAATCGCCGAACAGTTTTTTCAAAAGCCCCATATGAGCTGTAGCTCCTTCCGTTTATGAACACCCGCCCGAAGGCGGTTCTTTTATGTATACAGATATACTATATCACAGTTTTCCCGCATATACAACCGAAAAAAGGGAAACTGTACGTCTTTGTGCGAAAAGTTCACAAAGTCGCCGTGTTCAGTGGAAAGGATTTGGGAGTTTTATCGACTTGTTTTTTTCAAACGTTTCCTTTATAATGTATAAATGAGGGACGTTATACTTTCGTGGGCGTCCCACCGACAACACAACACTTCGACACGAAGGATGGAGGGAACTCTTTTGGCCAGCGATCTGCACTGTCACACTAAACTTTCTGACGGCTCTATGTGTATCGAGGATCTCATTGCGATGGCGAAGCGTCGCGGAATCTCGACTCTGTCCGTCACCGACCACGACACCACTGCCGGTGCTACGCGTGCCGTCATCATCGGTAAACGCCAAGGCTTGAACGTCATTCACGGCGTGGAATTTTCCACCGCCGATCCCGCACGCAACGGCAAGGCGCATCTGCTTTGCTACCTGTGCGATACACCCGACCGTCTGGAAGGACTCTGCCTCCAGATCGGCGACCGCCGCCGTAAGGCCGCCAACGACATGGTGCGCCGCACGATGCGGTATTACCCCATCACCCCCGAAATGGTGGTGCGTTGCTCGCAGGGCAGCACCAACTTCTACAAACAGCATATTATGCACGCCCTGATGGATGCCGGTTATGCAGACTCCATCTTTGGTGACGTGTATCATAAGCTCTTCGGCAAAGAGGGTAAGGCGCTTGTCGAGATCGAATATCCCGACGTGCGTGAGGTCATCGATCTGATCCACAGCGCCGGCGGTGTGGCTGTACTGGCGCATCCCTATCTCTACAAAAATGAAGCGCTTCTCGAAGAGCTGACGGCACTTGGCCTGGACGGTGTCGAGGTATGGCACCCGTCTCATTCCGAGGAGCAGGTCGAAGCCCTTAAGGATTTTGCCGAGCAGCACCATCTGCTGATGACGGGCGGCTCCGATTTCCACGGTATGTATTCCCGTTCGCTCCGTTCGCTCGCCAGCACCTCCTGTCCCGACGAGCACGTACAGCAGTTGCTCCGCTATAAAGAGCATCTTAAAAAGCGCGGCTGAAAGGATAACGCACTATGACCTATCAATACCGTCCGAAGGGCGTTTGCTCTTCGCAGATCACCTTTGACATCGACGACGAGGGCCGCCTGCACAACCTGCAGTTCCGCGGCGGCTGTAACGGTAACACACAGGGGTTGTCCCGTCTTGTTGAGGGGATGGACGCCCGCGAGGTCTGCCGCCGCCTGCGCGGTGTACGTTGCGGGATGCGCACGAGCTCCTGCCCCGATCAGCTGAGCTGTGCGATTGAGCAAGCGTTGCAAGAATGAGCTTTGGCGATCCCGTCTCTTCGGGATCGCTTTCCTATTTTAAAAGGAGGACTTCTCTATGAGCTTTGAGGAATTTTGGAACTATCCGCTCGGGAATTTTACCGTCGGCGCACTGGTCGGCTTTGCACTCGCCGTGCTGTTCGGCATCCTGATCATCCACCTGCTCTGCGGCATCATCCGAGCGGTGCTGAAGCGCTCCTCGTTGGACAGCAGTCTCAAAAACGTCGCGTTGACGGTGAGCCGTATCGTGCTGTATGTCTTGCTGATGCTGATCATTGCCGACTACTACGGCTTCCCGATCACCTCGCTCATCACCGTGCTGGGCGTTGTCGGTCTTGCCGTCTCACTCGCGTTACAGGATACACTCTCAAACGTCTTCTGCGGGCTGTTGTTGCTCGCTGCCAAAACCTTTGCAAGCGGTGATTATGTGCAGCTCAACGGCCTCGAGGGAACGGTCGTGAAGGTGGATCTGATGAACACCCACCTGCGCACCGCCGACAACAAGCACATCCGCATTCCGAATAAGGATGTGCAGGCATCCCCCATCGTCAACTATTCCCACGAGCCGATCCGCCGTGTGGAGATCCGCGTGACGGCCTCCTACGGTGACAGCACCGAGGCTGTCAAAGCGGCTCTGCTGGAGGCGGCGCGCGATACGGCGGCGGTGCTTGACGATCCCGCTCCCTTTGCAGGTCTCTTTGCCTACGGCGACAGCAGTATCGAATACGTGTTGCAGGCGTGGACCGATTCTTCCTCGTATTGGGATGCCTACTACGGTATGACCGAAAACGTCCGTAAAGCCTTCGCCGCACACGGCCTGACGATGACCTATAACCACCTGAACGTCCATATCGAACCGTAAGGAGGCGTTTTTTATGACCGACGTGACCGCCGACAGCCGTTTTTGTATAGAAACGGAAACCCTGCACATTCCGTCTTTGACAAAGACCTACCGTCTTTTTCAGATGTCGGACAGCCATATGAGCCCCGATTCGCCGCTTGACACCGCCGAGGACCGCGAGAAGGCCGCCCGTCAGCGCGAGATCTGGATGGCACACGGCAACGGGCTGACACAGGAAGAAAACGTTCTTTCGCTCACCGCCTATGCCCGCACACTGGCCGCCGATCGCCTGCTGTTTGCGGGCGATATGACGGATTTCCCGTCGGTCGGCACGGCGGATGCCGCTAAAACGATGTTCGATGCCGCAGGGCCGTATCTCTATGCCCCCGGCAACCACGAGCAGGCGCACCGCTTCCCCGCCTTTTTTGCGCCCGCGATGAACGGCGATCCCGCTTTGCAGGTGCAGGAGCTCGGTGAGCTTCGCCTTGTCGCCGTTGACAACGCGGCGCACAGCGTCGAGGACCGTGTGATCGAGGCGCTCGAAACGATCCTTCACGGCGATAAACCCGTGATCCTTCTGCACCACACGCCGCTCGATCACCCGACCTTGCGCCCCGACGCCGAAGCGTACTGGCAGGACGTGACCTACTTCCTGTTCGGCGGCACGGGCGACGGCAAGAATGTCCGCCGCTATGTACAGCTTCTCACCGAGGAGCACACACAGCTCAAGGCCATCGTCGCAGGGCATCTGCACCTCAAACACGTCGACACCTTTCCAAACGGCGTAACACAGTTTGTGTCCGCCCCCGCCCTCGCAGGCTACGCCCGCGTGATCGAGGTAAAAGGGCCGTGAAAAGGGCAATGAAAAAATGAAGAATGAAAAATGAAGAATGTCGGTGTGCCCTGCGGGCACGGATTATAAAAACGGACGGGGATACCCGTCCGTTTTTGCGTGTAACGGGAACATCGGATCAACGACCGTCACCAAAGAAACCATATCACTTAATCTCCTGTTCCAATTCATCGAATAAGGGATGCGAAAAAAACTCTCCCAAAGTCATATCCAATCCATCGCAAAATTTTTTGATCGTTACGATCGACACATCACGCCTGGTGCTATCCATCATACTGTACGCCGTCGACGGCGTTACTCCTGAGCAGTTCGCCAGCTCATTGATCTTTATATTCCTCTCTGCGCAAATTATTTTGAACCGTTTAGCTACCGTATCCTTGACACTCATCAGAATCACCTCAAGGGTATTCTAAGAAAAATTACGCATTTGCGTGTACGCACTTGCGTAATAGAGAAAATTGTGATATCCTTATCCTATCATCCTATATAATAACAAGGAGGTAGCCTTATATGTCCAACTGTACCGAAACGATCTTTGCAGCCAAACCTGCTGACGATCTCCCGATCTCTGCCAAAACCAAAGGTGCTCTTTGGGCCGGCATCGCAAGCTGGTTTTGTTCTCTCTTTTTCTTTTTATTCCTGTTGTATGTCCTACAAAGCGAGCGTCACTTGAGCCCCGAGGAAGAGGCCCTTCAATTCTTTGTCGGGGTTGCACTGTTTGTCACATTTCTGTTGGGCTGTTTCGGTATATCCCGTCTTTATAACGGCGATTATCGAATCGCTGCCCCGCTGTTCGGAGCAGACGGTATTTTAGTTTTGGTATTATCAATAGCCGCATCCTCTACAGACGCTTTTGAGGACGATCACACCCAAAGCGTTTTAATGTGCTTTGTGATCGTGGCCCTCGCTCTCAATATTCTGTATATCGCACTGCAAATACTCGGAGCCAAAGATACGGCGGCCATTACGCAAAACGTCTCTCAATGCTATTTGAAAATGAGTGAAACCGCTATGTGCGGCATATCCTTTTCCGACATCACCCAACCGAATAACGGCAAATATTTCGAAGTATACTACACGGATTTCCGCTATGCGGAAATTGATTCGGAGAATATCTGTGACCTGCTGATCCATCACAAAAGCGGAACACACCGCCTGTGCCTCGAGGATGCACAAGCGGCAAAGCTGGCGATCGAAGAGCACGCGGTGCACAGCGCCCGAGAATAAAGACACCGAAACAGACATCGGTGGTATTGTCCTTGCGGCACAAGCCCTGCATCGTATAACAAGCGTAAAAAAGAGAAGATTCGCCGCTGACGAATCTTCTCTCTTCTTTTTATTGTCGGTTATTTTTTCAGCGCGACAGCCGCCTTGGCTTTCGCGACAATGTTTTCCGCCGACAGGCCGAACACCTTCAGCAGTTCGACGGCAGGGCCCGAACGGCCGTACACATCCTCGACACCCACACGGATGACAGGCACCGGCACGGTTTCGGCGACCACCTCACAGACAGCACTGCCGAGGCCGCCGATGATGCTGTGCTCCTCCGCCGTCACGATGACGCCCGTTTCCTTCGCCGCCGCAACGACCGCCTCGCGGTCGATCGGCTTGATGGTGGCCATATTGATGATGCGGGCTTGGATGCCCTCGTTCTTAAGCTGTTCGTACGCGATGAGCGCCTCGTTGACCATCAGGCCCGTTGCGATGATCGTAACATCGTTGCCCTCGGTCAGCACGTTCGCCTTGCCGATCTCGAACTGATACTCGTCGTCAAACACCGTCGGCACCGCCAGACGGCCGAAGCGCATATACACGGGGCCGTTCATCTTTGCCGCCGCATAGACCGCTTTTTTCGCTTCATAGTAATCCGCGGGGTTGATGATGGTCATACCGGGGATGACACGCATCAGCGCAATATCCTCACAGCACTGGTGGGACGCGCCGTCCTCGCCGACCGAAATACCCGCGTGAGTCGCGCCGATCTTCACGTTGAGCCCGGGGTAACCGATGGAGTTGCGGATCTGCTCAAACGCACGTCCCGCCGCAAACATCGCAAAGCTGGACGCAAATACCAGCTTGCCCGAAGCGGCCAGGCCCGCCGCCACACTCATCATATTGCCTTCGGCGATACCCGCGTTGAAGAAACGCTCGGGATGCGCCTTTTTGAACATACCGGTCTTTGTAGCGCCCGCCAGGTCGGCGTCCATGACCAGCAGATTATCATACACATCGGCAAGCTCAATGAGAGCCTCGCCGTAGCCTTCGCGCGTTGCGATCTTTTTCACATCTGCCATTGTTTTCACGCCTCCAATTGCGCCAGAGTTTCTTCAAGCTCCGCCATTGCCGCCGCATACTGCTCGGCATTGGGAGCCACACCGTGCCAGCCGACCTGATTCTCCATAAAGGAGACGCCCTTGCCCTTGACCGTCTTCATCACGATGGCATACGGCTTGCCCTTGGTCGCTTCCGCGCGTGCCAGCGCCGCTTCAAGCTGATCAAAGTCGTGACCGTCGATCTCCTCCACCGCAAAGCCGAACGCCTCGAACTTTTCGGGGATCGGATAGGGCGAGTTGACCTCTTCCAGCGTACCGTCGATCTGCAGATCGTTGTTGTCCACCAGCACGCACAGGTTATCCAGCTTCTTGTGAGACGCGAACATTGCCGCCTCCCAGACCTGACCTTCCTCGATCTCACCGTCGCCGAGGATCGAGTAGACGCGGTAATCGGCGTTGTCGAGCTTTGCGGCAAGTGCCATACCGACCGCCGCCGACACGCCCTGACCGAGCGAGCCCGTCGACATATCGACACCCGGCGTACCCTTCATATCGGGGTGTCCCTGCAGCATCGCACCGACGTGACGCAGGACCTTCATCTCGTCCACCGAGAAGAAGCCCTTATGCGCCAGCGCGCCGTAATACGCGGGAGCCGCATGGCCCTTCGACAGCACGAACCGATCACGGTTCGGAGCCTTCGGGTTCTGCGGATCCACGTTCATCTTCGCAAAATACAGATACGCGAGGGCATCCGCCGCCGACAGCGAACCGCCGGGGTGACCGCTCTTCGCGTGAAACGTTCCTTCGATCGCCGCCATACGAATCTTGGTTGCGACGACAGCAAGTGCCTTCTTTTGCTTGCAATCCATCAGGATTCCATCCTTTCGAGGGGAAAGTTTTTTCGGTCCCCAACCTTTGCCGTTTAACAGTATAACACATTATAAAGCAATTGAAAAGTTATTTCCGGTAAAAAAACAAAAAATTTGTAAGATTTATGCGACGGGGGAATTTACGGGCAGTGAAGAGTGAAAAGTGAATAGTGAATAGTGAAGGTGTGCCCTGAAGGGCACGGATTGTTCATCTGCGGCGTCTACGTAGGGCGGGGGTTTACTCCCGCCGCGCGTCCCACCGGGACGCGGTCGCGTGCAACGCGACAGGATCCCCGCATCGCCGATCTGCCGCGGCAGATCCGTTCGACTCCGCGCGCACAGCGCGCTACGCTCAGGATGACGCCGAAACAGAGTCGACCGGGTCTCGGATGGGACGGAGTCGTAGGGTTCTGCCGCGGGGGCTCGGCACGGCGGGAGCTCTCCCT
>JAFQMR010000215.1 GCA_017396175.1 Clostridia bacterium | reverse complement strand
TGTATGTCGATAATATGCGTGTGGTGGAGGCATCGGCGATCGATGTCGCGACTTATCTGCCGCGTCAGGCGGCGGTGACCGCCGATGACGGCGACACCTACACCTATGCCGACATCGTGTATAACGATGCGGACGGCTACTATCATGTCGGCAGTGCGAACGGTCCGTTGCTCCTTGCCGACCTCATGGGCTTCACCGCTTTTAACGAAGAACAATCCGTGCACGACATCGTATATGAGGGTGACGCGGATAAAGACGGCGTGAGCCTGTACGGCAAGAAGGAAGAGGGCGGCCTCGGGATGGTCAGCTACTTCTCCTATGCCTCCAACTCCACTCTGCAAGGTGTGTGTACCGTCAACAAAGAGCTTGCCGAGATGCTCAAGCAGGTGGCAGAGGTCGCCGGCTTTGAGGATGACGAAAACGAATGGCTTAAGGTATGCAAATACTATCAGGCTTACGGCCCGAATGCAGAGCAGTTGCAAGACCCGATCAAGGGCTTGTCGCCTGCGAGTGCGTTTACCACAACGCTTGGTAAAGACGTGAGCACCAACTATTTCTACTATGATCGTGCGATCATTCCGCGCGGTCTGATGTCGGAGTTTGTTCCGGCAACCTCGGGCGTCTATCGCTTTACCTCGAAGAGCGATTATCAAGAAGGCATCGACGCCTGGATCTTTAATGAGAAGTCCGAAGTCATCTATACCTATGAGCATGACGAGAGAATGTACACGGATGATAAGAACTGCTCCCTTGTGTACTACATGGAAGCGGGCAAGCCGTATTATATTAACATGGCGTTCTGGGATGTCTATGCGACGGGTTACATCTACTACGATGTGGAATATCTCGGCTCGTCCATCGAATTGTTCCGTCTGGCGGCTCCGGGTTATTTCACCTACGACAGTGATGCGACGGGCGACGTGATGTACGATATCATCACGGGCGGTATTACCCCTGTGTTGAAAGACGGCAAGTATTATGATGAAGCGGACGGTAGCCTGATCTATGCTGATTTCACCGGGCTTACCACGGTGTTCAGCCAATCGATCGTCGAAATGATCGATATGGGCGGTTTTGATTTCTCCAAGTCCGAGACGGACGGTGAGATCCTTGCCTACCTCAAGCAACATGACAACGATGTTGACAAGACGAAGGAATACCTTGAGAAGCTGTGGGGTGAGGACTACGACGCCAACGCGGAGATCTATCAGATCGAGGATATCTTCGAAGGCCGTTATCATGGCACGGGCGAAGATTATACCGAGGAGATCCGCGGCTATGTCGGTAAGATCGATCGATCGGGTACCGAAAAAGACGGTTGTGTCATTGTGGATGAACGCCTGGCAGAGCTGTTGCAGATGCTGATGAGCAAATATACCTTTGAAGATGTTGACAACGCGTGGTTGAAGATCTGCTACTATTACGACTATCTCGGACCGAATGATTGAGTGCAACATCGGCGAAAGGAGAGTAATGAATCATGAAGAAACGGATGTACCGTGCAACGGCACTGCTGGCGGCGGCGGTATTGTGTACCGTGCTGTTTTTGACCGCGTGCGGATCGGGAAAGGTGACCTATTCGGTTACTGTCAAAGATGCGCTTGACAATCCCTATACAACGGGAATCGTTGTGAAATTCCTGCAAAACGGCGAGCAGGTTGCCATGCAACCCTGTAACGAAAGCGGTGTTGCTGAAAAAGTGCTGGATCCCGGAGAGTATACAGTGGAGCTCGCTTTTACGGATAGCGAAGCGGCCTATCATTACACGCAAGAAGGGTTAACCGTGACCGAAAAGGCACCGTCGCTTACGATTGTAATGGCGAAAACAGTCAGCGGTGATCCGGAGGTGCTGAGCGTTGGAGGCGGCGAATACGACGCTTATTCTGTTGAAGAAGGATGTACCTACGCGGAATTGGTAAGCGGCAAGCGCAACTATTTCCTTTTTGCGCCGACACGGGCGGGAAGCTATGCGTTTTCTGTGCCGGAAGGTAAGAATGTGACGGTTGGGTATTACGGTGCGCCGCATTTTGTGCAGGAGCACAGTGCCGCAGAGGTTGTTGACAACGTGTGCACGGTATCGGTCAGCGCGGATATGATCGGCACGGATGGTGCGGGCACATCGGTGTATGTGATCGGCCTTGACGCCGCAGATGACGTGACGAGCGCAGTCCTTGGCATCGAGCGTGTGGGTGATCCGGTGAAGACGCTTGCCGATGAGCCGTGGACGATCTACGAGACGACGGCAACTCTTGCCGACTATACCCTGCCTGCGGGCGCGACAATCGAGGAATTTGATCTGACCGCGTCCACCGATACCTACAAGCTCGTGTATAACGAGACGGATGGCTTCTACCATCTGAACACGACGGACGGTCCGCTCGTGCTGGTGCGTCTGGCGGAGGATTGTGACTACATCGCGTGCTTCAAGACGATGCTCGACCGTTCGGGCGTGACAAAGTATTTCTTTGATGAAAACGACGAGTTTGTCAAGAAGGAAAGCTATTCCGAATGCTTGCTCGAGTACATCGAGTACGTTGATGAAGCGGAAGGCGTTTACCCGCTGACCGAGGATCTCAAGTACATCATTAAGCAGCGCGGCGGCTACGTCGGCTGGTGGGATGCTGAGAGCAACGGTTACATTTTCAAGGATGAGAACGGCAACAACGACCTGACCATCAACACCGAGATCGCGTGGCTGTTGATGTGCTGTTATGTGGCGTGATATGATGAAACAAACGATAAGACGTTTTGCCTGTGCGCTGTGTGTGCTGTGTCTGCTTGTGAGTGTCACGGCATGCGGCAACACGGACGAGACGGTGAAGGTCGAACGCTCAGTTACCGTGAAGACCGTCGGCGGCATGCCGCTTGACGGCATCATGGTGCGGTTTTACAGCGACGAAGCCGCCGAGCAACTCGTGTGGGCGGGGGAGACGGATAAAAACGGTCAACTCGTTTTCAACGCACCTGAAGGCGTGTTGACCGCTGTCGTGGAAAATGTGCCGACGGGCTACGACGCCGAGTCGACCTACCGTGTGGGAACGACCGATCCCGTGATCGTGCTCAAAGCAGCTCCCGCCGATGCGTCGGCATTGTCATCGACCGTGTTTGCACTCGGCGATGTGATGTGCGATTTTACGGTGGAAGCGGTCGGTCACACGGGCAAGCCGACGGATTCGTCGGTAACGCAGACCTACAGGC
>JAFQMR010000214.1 GCA_017396175.1 Clostridia bacterium | reverse complement strand
TTTACCGCCGAGGAATGGATTCTCTTAGCGGTCGCGACGGTTGTTTCGTTCGTCGTGTCGGTGCTCGTGATCCGCTTCCTGATGGCGTATATCAAGAAGCACGACTTTAAGGTGTTCGGCTGGTATCGCATCGTGCTCGGCCTGATCATCGTGCTGTGCCTGTGCTTTGCTCCGGCCATCTTCCAATAACGATTAAAAAACTCCCCTTGCGAAAAGCGAGGGGAGTTTTTGTGACTAAAAAGCCGCTGACCGTTTCGGTCAGCGGCTGCTTTTTATTTGTTGATCAGCGGTTTTGCCAGTATTTACGGTCCAGACTGCGGTATTGCAGGGCCTCACCGATGTGGTTTGCTTCGATGATGTCGCTGTCTGCCAGATCGGCGATGGTACGTGCAATCTTCAGTAAGCGGTCATATGCCCGCGCAGAGAGCCCCATTGCATCAAAAGCAATGCGCAACATTTGGGAGGCCTCCTCACTCATAACACAGTATTCTTTGAGCTTTCCTGCGGGAATGTGTGCGTTACTGAGGATCGAGGTGCCTTCAAAACGGAGGCGCTGTTTGTTGCGCGCCTTGTTGACACGGGCGCGGATCTCCGCCGAGCTTTCCGCTTTTTCGGTGGCGTGAAGCTTTTCAAACTCCACGGGCGGGACTTCAATATGAATATCGATGCGGTCAAGAAGCGGGCCCGAGATACGGGATAAATACTGCGCCGCCGCTTTAGAGGAGCAGGTGCAGGGCTTGGTCGGATGACCGAAATAGCCGCACGGGCACGGGTTCATCGCCGCGACCAGCATAAAAGAGCAGGGATAGGTAAGCGAAGCTTGTACACGGGAGATCGTAACACGCTCGTCCTCGAGAGGCTGGCGCAGGCTTTCCATCGCCAGCCGAGAAAACTCGGGAAGCTCGTCGAGGAACAGCACGCCGTGATGCGCGAGCGATACCTCGCCCGGATGCGGAACAGAACCGCCTCCCGTAAGACCGGGAGCGGATATGTTGTGGTGCGGCGCGCGGAACGGGCGCTCACTTAAAAGGCCGACTCCTCCGGGGAGCGTACCGGCGATGGAATGGATCTTTGTGGCCTCGAGAGCCTCCTCGGCAGTTAAATCGGGAAGAATGGAGGGAAGACGCTTTGCAAGCATACTTTTGCCCGAGCCGGGAGGACCAATCAAAAGCAGGTTGTGATCGCCTGCGGCCGCCACCTCCATCGCACGGCGGGCACCGAGCTGTCCCATCACCTCCGCGAAATCGGGAAGCGCTTCGTTCGAGGCCGTGGGACGGCGTGTGTAGCG
The DNA here is from genome assembly GCA_017396175.1 of Clostridia bacterium. Lineage (GTDB taxonomy): Bacteria > Bacillota > Clostridia > Oscillospirales > Acutalibacteraceae > RGIG1959. The sequence goes on along the minus strand of JAFQMR010000214.1, from coordinate 12,397 downwards.
TGCGGGCGCGATAGGGTTTGCACCGCTCAGGTGCGAAACCAGAGCGGGGACGCTCTCAACAGGGAAAACGTCGATGCCGTCCACCACGGAGCCCTCTGCGGCGTTGTCCTTGGGCAGGAATACACGCTTCATTCCGTGTTCCTTAGCGGCGATCACCATCGGCAGAACACCGCGTACGGGACGAAGCTCGCCTGTAAGGGACAACTCGCCGATAAACGCGGCATCGTCTATCGAAAATTGGATCTGTGAGCCTGCCTGCAGAATAGCGATTAAAAGCGGCAGGTCGTATACAGAGCCCTCCTTACGGATATCGGCGGGAGCGAGATTGATGGTGATACGACTGACGGGATAGTCAAATCCGCAATTTTTCAGCGAAGCACGTACGCGGTCGCGTGATTCACGCACAGCGGAGCCGGGAAGTCCGACAACGTCAAATCCGGGCAAGCCGCCCGAAAGGTCGGCTTCGACGGTGACCATAAAGCCATCCACGCCCCAAAGCCCCATACTGTTTGTGCGTGCAAACATCGCGTTCGCCTCCTTGCAGTCGTTATGACAAGCTTATGCGGCATCCTCGGGACGGCGCACGGTTGTAAGCAAATGAATGATAAAGCGGATCAGCGCCGTCACCACCGCGGGAATGGCCGAGAGCGCCAACGCCAGGATCCAGTTCGAGAGGCTCACCTTTACAAGGCCGAACAGCGCTCCGAGGGGCTCGATGACGACGAGAAGCCCCGTCAACAGGACGCCGATCAGTACGACCGTCGGCATCACGTGGTTACGGAAATGCGTACCGGAGGCGGAATGGAAGCGATGCGTCGCGAGCATCAGCCACAGGCGGGCAAAGATCAGCGTGATAAACACCGTGGTCAAACCGAAGGCGTCGGGATCGGAGAGGGCGTCGGTGGCACCGGCACGGCCGGTGTCGAATGCAAGGAATGCACACACGCCCGTCAAGGCACCCTGCCACAGGGTGCGGATCCACGAGGAGGTGGGCATCAGCCGCGATAAGCCGCGACGGGGCTTTTCTTTAAGCGCGTGACGGTCGCCCGATTCATAGGCAATGGCGAAGGTGCACAGCACGCCGATCACCATATACACCGCCATCGCGGTGGGCGACAACGCAAAATGGTTGTACATGATCAGCGTTAAGATGCAGGCAACGATCAGCGCCAAGCCGCAGGTCAGCGTGTATTGCAACGCCTTACGGATGTTTGAGTAGATGCCGCGGGCGTGCTTGATGGTATCCACCAGGGTGGAGAAGTTGTTGTCGTAGAGCGTCAGATCGGATTCGTTACGCGTCATGTCGCAATCGGCGGCACCCGTGGCACAACCGATATCGGCGCGCTGAAGCGCCGGCACATCCGCCAGCTCATTGCCCATAACGGCAACGACCGCACCGCGTTTTTGCCAGGCGCGCACAATGCGCTCCTTATCGTCGGGAGTAACCTGCGCAAATACGCGATAAATGCCTACTGAGCTGTCGAATTCCTCGTGGCTCATCTCGTGAAGCTCGTCGCCCGTCAACAGCTGGGTGTCATCCGTAAGAAGTCCCAGCTCTTTGCCGACCGCCAGAGCGGTTTCCTTGGTGTCGCCTGTGATCATCACGGTGATAATACCGCCGTTCTGACACTCCTTAATGGCATTGATCGAGTCATCACGCGGCTGATCCATCAGCGAGATCAGGCCGGCCAGCATCATATCCGATTCCTGCGATTCGTCGATTTCCGAGCCGTTGAGCTCGTCGACGTATTTATAAGCCACCGCCAGTACGCGCAGAGCCTGCTGTCCCATTTGGCGGTTGACCTCCTCGGCCTTTTCAATTGGGCCGGCCGAGCAATACGAAAGTACGACTTCGGGAGCGCCCATCGTGATCATCAGGCGACGTCCCGCCACCAGATGCACAACCGTCATACAGCGGCGTGTGGTATCAAAGGGGATCTGCGCCAGACGGGGCGTTTCCTCCATCAACAGCCGTCTCTCGATGCCGATGTCGCGCGCATATTCTACGATGGCGGATTCGGTGGGGTTGGCGAGAAGATGATTGTCTACGCCGGTTTTGGTGGTATCGTTCGCGGTGCACAGCGTCGCAAGACGGATCAGCGTCTGTGCGCGGTTGCTGGGCATACGCGTCAGTTCTTCAATGTCCTCGCCCGTAAAGACGCTCACGGGCTTCTTTTCGTCGACGGTCAACGAACCGGTTTTGTCGGCGCAAATAACCGTGATGCGGGACAACGTATCCATGACCGACAGATCCCGCACGTCCGCACTGCGGCTGACGACGTGTTGCATCCCCATCGCCATAGCTACGATCGCCGCAACGGTCAGTCCTGCGGGAATGGCCACGGCCGTCATCGTAAGAAGCGGCGATACGACGGAAGCAAGCGCCGCAAACGAGCTGAGATTGCGAAGGACCGCAATTACCAGCACCACAGCGGACAGAAGCAAGACAGGAAGCGTCACCAGACGCTCAAGCGATTTGATATCCTTGCTGATACCGGGGAGGGGAGAGCCCTGATTGTTCGGATCGTTCAGGCGCAGGGCATATTCGGTGCTCTTGGCGGTAGAAACAACGATGGCGGTGCCTTCGCCGCGGCTGACACCGCAACCCGCATAAACCATATTGACGCGGTCGGGCAGCGGGGTGATACCGTCCAACGTGACGTCGGCATTTTTGGCCACATCGAGATCCTCGCCCGATACCACAAATTCATCGCAGTACAGCTCGTTTGAGGTGATCAAGCGGCAGTCGGCGGGAATGATCATACCGGTTTCGAGAAGGAGAATGTCACCGCGCACCACATCGGCAGCACTGACGGTCAGCACCTCACCGCCGCGAAGCACCTTGGCACTGTTTGTCTGCGCATTGGTGAGGCGGTGGAGCTTTGCCGTGCCGTGCCGTTGCCAAAGAGCGCCGATCAGGTGTCCGACAGGCGGCAATAGTAACAGCACAAACGGCTCGAGCAGCGAGACACCCGCCTGCGGATTGACGTACAACAGGATGATATGGAAGCACAGCATAAACAGTGCCGCCAGTATGATCAGAATCATCGGCAACGAATTCAGCCTCTTGCGAAGCTTTTTCATAACCGATACGGTGGTTTTCTCATAATAGTGATTATGGCCGTCCTCTTCAAGACGCGCCGCAACTTCGTCGTGCGAGAGGCCGTGCTCGGTATTGGATTGCAATTCCTTTGCCACATTTTCGGGCAGCTCATGATGCCAGATCATGGTATGTATCGCTCCTTTTGTCAAATGTTTCGAGTGTAGGGTAAGCCTGTAGGCAGGCATGATTATCCATTAAACAAACCTATTATAGCGTATTTTTTCGGAAAAGGGAAGAGAATTGCGGGAATTTTCGTGAGATTGCCGTAAATTTTTGCGCGCGTTGACTTTTTGACTGCGTCTGTGCTATAATTTTTTCAATTTATGAGATCCGAAAAAAGGAGGGGACAGTGTGAATCCGATCGTGATTGTCGGCGGCGGGGCGGCAGGACTCGCGGCGGCAGTGTTTTGTGCGCGACGTGTCGGCGGAGAGCGTGTGCTGCTGCTGGAAAAGCAACCGCGCGTCGGTAAAAAACTGCTTGCTACGGGAAACGGTACGTGCAACCTGTCGAATACGGCAGCGGCGGTGCCCTGTTACCACGGGAACAATCCTGCCTTTGTGTCATCGGCTCTGTCGCGGTTCACCCCGACGGATACCGTCTCCTTTTTTGAATCGCTCGGTGTGAAAACCGAGGTGCGTGAAAACGGACGGATCTACCCGCTTTGTGCGCAAGCGGCGGCGGTGCTTGACTGCCTGCGGGAGGAGGCGGATGCTCTCGGCGTGGAAACGCGCACCGACACCGCCGTTAAGGCGTTGCGCCCGATCAAGGGCGGCGTCAACGTTCTGACGGAAACGGAAACACTTTGTGCTTCAGCGGTGCTGGTGGCGGCGGGAGGTATGGCGTCGGCATCTCTCGGAGGCTCAACGGACGGATACGATCTGCTGACAGCGATCGGCCACCGTAAAACGCCGCTGTTCCCCGCGATCGTGCAAATACGCACCGAAAAAGAAGCGATCAAAGCGGTGAAGGGCATTCGCACGGATGCCGTTCTTACGTTAAAGCGAAACGGACGCACGGAGGCCGTCTCCGAGGGCGAAATCCTGTTTGCCGACTACGGCGTATCGGGGCCTGCGGCGATGCAGATCGGACGCACGGCGGCGGATTGGGAACGTCGCCGGCAAGGCGAGATGACGTTGAGTCTCGATTTGTTGCCGACGTTGTCCTATGCAGAGGTGCTTGAAGACTTGAAACGCCGTGCCGCGCGTCCGAAGCGTACGCGGGAAACGATGCTGACGGGATTGGTGCAAAAGCGGCTCGGACAGACGCTGATCAAGGCGGCGGGGCTTGCCCCGCTTTCGGACAGCACACAGACGATTTCGGAGAACGAGCTGAAGCGGCTGGCTTCGCTTTTGAAACAGTGGACGCTGTCGGTGAGCGGCTCGGCCGGTATGAACGCCGCGCAGGTCACGGCGGGCGGCATTGATACCGCAGATGTGGATCCCGAAACGATGCAGTCTCTTCTGGTGCCGCACGTGTATATGGCGGGCGAAGTGCTCGATATTGACGGGGAGTGCGGCGGTTTTAATTTGCAATGGGCGTGGTCGTCGGCGTATGCGGCGGCGCAGGCGATGACGGAGGGCTTGGTATGATCCGTATTACATCACTCCGTCTGGAGCTTGACTACGAAGCACAGTCGCTTGTAAAGGTTGCCGCGGCGCGTCTGAAGGTGGCGTCGTCGGCGGTGCGCTCCTGTACGCTTGTCAAGCGGGCAGTGGATGCCCGCAAAAAGCAGGATGTCCATTTTACAGCTACGCTGGATGTGGTGTTGAACGGGGACGAGGCGGCCGTTGTCCGTCGCCTGAAGGATGACCGTGTCCGTGCGGTCACGCCGACTCCCGTCTATACCGTTCAAAAGTCGACGCTTTCCTCGCGCCCCGTGGTGATCGGGAGCGGCCCTGCGGGACTGTTTGCCGCCTTGACGCTCGCAAGGGCGGGTGCGCGTCCGATTTTGCTCGAACGCGGTGAGGCGGTCGAACAGCGTCGCGAGGCGGTGGAGCGCTTTCGTCGTACGGGCGTGCTCGATGTCAACAGCAACGTGCAGTTCGGCGAAGGCGGCGCGGGAACATTTTCCGACGGTAAGCTTACCACGGGTATCAAAGATCCGCGTTGCCGCGAGGTGCTTCTTACCTTCGCTAAGGCGGCGGACGGAGGTGCTGACGATATTCTCTGGCAGGCAAAGCCGCATCTCGGTACCGATCGCCTTTTTTATATTGTACAGGCGATGCGCCGCGAGATGCTGTCGCTCGGCGGCGAGGTGCGTTTTTCGACCGCTGTTACCGATCTGATCGTGAAGGAGAACCGTCTTTGCGGCTTGCGCCTGTCGACGGCGGACGGGGACGAGGAGCTGGCGTGTGAGACGGCGATTCTTGCGATCGGCCACAGTGCCCGCGACACGATGCAGATGCTGTACGACCGCGGCGTCGAAGCCGCGCAGAAGCCGTTTGCGGTCGGTGTGCGCATCGAGCATCCGCGTACGATGATCGATCAGAGTCAATACGGGCGGTTCGCGGGGCATAAGGCCCTGTCGGCCGCCGATTATAAGCTCAGCTGTCGTCTGGAGGACGGGCGGGGCGTGTACTCGTTTTGTATGTGTCCGGGCGGCGTAGTGATCGCGGCGGCGTCCGAAGAAGGCGGCGTATGCGTCAACGGTATGAGCGAGTTTGCCCGCGATGCCGCCAACTCCAACAGCGCGTTGCTGGTTGGGGTGGAGCCGACCGATCTTCGGGGCGATCATCCGTTGGCGGGTGTCGCTCTTCAACGACAGATGGAGCAGGCGGCCTACCGTCTCGGTGGGGAAAGCTACCGTGCTCCCGCGCAGACGGTGGGGGATTTTCTGCGCGGTCGGAAGACCGACGCGTTCGGCGAGGTGATACCGTCCTATCTTCCGGGGGTAGTCGGTGCGGATCTGCGCGAATGCCTGCCGCCGTTTGTCAGTGCATCCCTTCAAAAAGCGCTTCCCGTGTTCGGTCGTCAGATCGCGGGCTTTGATCGCCCCGATGCCGTGATGACGGGGGTTGAGGCAAGAAGCTCGTCACCCGTGCGGTTCTTGCGCGGGGAGGACGGGCAATCGTCGGTCAAGGGACTGTATCCCTGCGGCGAGGGCGCGGGGTATGCGGGCGGCATTATGTCGGCCGCCGTGGACGGCATCCGTTGTGCCGAATGGGTGTTATCCCGAACAGAATAAAGAAAGCCCGCTTCGTCGAAGCGGGCTTTCTCGGTATTCAGAAGCATTCGCCGCATCGCTCATAGCCTTGCGCGAGAAGCAACTCGAGCGAGCCTGTATAGGGCTGGCGGTTTTTCTCGGATATGTTCGAAACGGCATTGCAGGTGGGACGGTGAATTTTGCGGCTGTTACGGTTGAGAACAAACTCGCCCTGTTCGCCTTGCTCAAATTCCGCAGAGAGGTGGTTTTGTCCCGTGCGGTAATCAATATCGACGCCCGGTTGTACGTTGTAGCAATAGACATAAAAGCAAAGTCCTTCACCGCCGTCCTCCACGGATATGGCCTCCATTGTCACACCGCGAGCGACAAGCTCGGTGTCGCGAAAAATCGGCGTTACGCGATACATCACGTGATGTTCGGTGCGGCGAACATAATCGGCGATCTCGTTTTCAAAGGGAAGCATCCCTTCCGTATTCATGTAGCGCGTACCGGTGATCAGGTTTTCCTCGTTGGCGTTTTCGCCCGACAGCTGATAACCGATCAGATGACAGCGATTATACAGGTATTTACCGTCCACGAAATCGTATTTGGAGGTCTGCCAGCCCGATGGCTTTACCGAGCCGATCGCGCCACGGTCTTCGGTGGGCATCAGCTCGACGCCGACGGACGCAACAGCCGCTCCGCAACGGCCGAGAATATCAAGCGGTGCGTAGTCTTCGAACGCAATCGCCGACAGCTCCTCTTCGGTGAACAGCGGCACATTGCCGTTAAGTTCAATATAGGGCTGTCCGCTGAAGGCGGGGAGGTTGTCGATCGAAATCGGCGTGTCGTGCATTATCTCCGCACATCCGCTGAGGGAAAGCGCCAGCGCAAGCAGGCTGAGCCACACAGTGGCTTTGGTTATCTGTTGTTTCATACAATCCGTCCTGTTCCTTTGTGTATCTGCTCCATTGTAACAGGTAACAGGGGACTCTGTCAATCACTGAAAAGGCGGTTGCTTTTTCGGTGCGTCCCGTGGTATACTTTGGGTAATGCATTGAGGAAACGGGGGAGCGAGATGGAGATCATCGCCCATATTCATACCGACTTCACCTCCAAATTCGGCATTCCGCGCCAAAGCGGTCTGATCGAAGAGCTGGAGGCGGTGATCGTGTTCGAGGAGCCGTACCGCGTGGCGGAAGCGTTTCGCGGTCTGGAGGAGTTTTCTCACGTCTGGCTGTTGTGGCAATTCTCCGAAGCGGTGCGCGACACGTGGTCGCCGACCGTGCGTCCGCCGATGCTCGGGGGGAATACGCGTATGGGCGTATTTGCGACGCGCTCGCCGTTTCGTCCCAACCCGATCGGGATGTCCTGTGTCAAGCTGGAGGCGGTGGAGCATTCGCCGCAATACGGTCCCGTTCTGCGGGTGCGCGGTGCCGACCTGATGGACGGCACGCCGATCTACGATATCAAGCCGTATCTGCGGTACACCGACAGTCACCCCGAGGCGGTGTCGGGCTTTGCCGACCGCGTGACGGAGCGGCGTCTCCGCGTTGAGGGAACACAGCGTCTTGAGGCGTTCCCGCAGGAGAAGCGGGAGGCGCTCCTGCGCGTGCTGGCGTCCGATCCGCGCCCAACCTATCAGGAGGATCCCTCGCGCGTATACGGCTTCGGCTTTGCGGGGTGGGAGATCCGCTTTTGCGTCGAAGGTGAGACGCTGACGGTGCTGTCGGCACAAAAAGAATAACGAATGTAAAAAAGGACATCCCACGTAAGGTGAGATGTCCTTTTTACAAAAACATAGGGCTTGTCTTTTATCGTAGGGCGGGGGCTTGCTCCCGCCGCTTTTCTGATAGGAACATAATTTGGTATAAACAGCATGGATTTGTTCAGAGCGGGAGACGGGGGCGCAGGCGTTCGGCGATCTGCCACGCCAGCAAGAGCTTGAGTGCATCCACGACGACAAACGGGACAACCGTAACGAGGAGCGCGCTCACAAAGCCTTCAAGGGTGGGGGCGGTATACAGCGTGTATTGCACCGTCCCGAGCGCATAGCAAAGAAGGGTGCCGACAACCGCACAGATAAGGCGGGTGCGGCTTGTTTTGGGATTCCAAAGCCGAAAGATAAGAGCCATCCCGAGAAATCCCCAAAGGAAGCCGCCGAGCGGACCGAACAGGACGGAAAGGCCGCCCTGAAAGCCGGCAAAGACGGGCAACCCCACAGCGCCGAGGAACAGGTAGACCGCCGTGGAGAGCAGAGAACAGGCGGGAGGGAGCAGGAGAAGCATCAGATATACTATAAAGCTCTGCAACGTAAACGGCACCGCCGACGGCACCGAGATCCAGCTTCCGACCGCCGTCAGCGCCGCAAACAACGCCGCTGTACAAAGCCACACACTGCGCTTGTCCATACTTTCTCCCTCCTTCACGGCGGCTTTGTAGTATTGTACCACAAAACGGCGTGTGCGGCAAGAGGGAGAAAAGGGCAGGAAGCCGTCAAGAGAATCCGAAATACATCAGCCATACACCCGCCGTAGGCTTTTCCTGCGGCGGGTGTGTTTTATTCAAACAACACATAATGCTCCGCATCTAAAGAAGCGGGAATATAGTTACTCTTTTGCAGTTCGGCATAGCTACCACTCATATACGCTGTCAACAGCTCGCGGCTCATGTTGGTGATGTCATCACGCTTAATGGCTTCGGTGGCGGGAACGAGCAGCACTTCGTTGTTTTCATAGCTGTCGGATTGCGGTGTGCCGCTGACATAGTCCATCACGAACACAAGGCACCACTGATCGGGTTTACACTGCACCGCCATCATCGATTTAGCCTTGGCGATCACATCCGTTTCTTCGGCAATTTCACGCTCGACAGCAACGGTTGGCAACTCGCCTTCCATGACATATCCACCCGGCAACAGCACGCGACCTTTCGCTGTGCCGTAGGTGTGTCGTACTAACAGCACCTTGCCGTTGATCTCCACGATACCGCACACCGTAAAATGAGGATTGTTCATGTTGATGTCTCCTTTGTCAGCTTGATGATTACCGCTTCGTGAAGCACTGTAAACGCTTCGTCTGCGCGACTTTCAAGAATGGTTAAAAGCTCTTTGCGAAACAGCGCAACCTGCTCGTCATCAAGCGTTGCGCCGATCCCACGGCTTGCCACCATACGGTCACACCATGCTTCACGCGTGAACGGAATATGCACATCTTGTTTGTAAATGGTTTCCACCGCAAATGTACCGTTCAGCCACGACGGGCAAAAATCGTCTGTCCGTTTCATATACCCGCTCCAATCGGGATTGTAGCGTTTAACAAGTGCAAAGCTGTCGCGCACGATCTCATCTTCCTCTGCCAGCCATGTCATAAATAGGATGAATAACTGCCCATTTGGTCTCAACACACGGACAAGCTCGGGGATTAGCCGCGCTTTGTCAAAATACACCCAGCATTGAAGCGCCGTCACCACATCAAACGAAGCATCATCAAACGGCAAGGTGTGTGCATCTGCACAAAGGAAATCGGCAGACGGCACAAGCACCTTTGCTTCTTCAATCATTTCTGGCGAATGATCTACACCTGTATAGTGTCCGCCGAACGCGACCATATTCATCGGCAACACACCTGTTCCCGTACCGATATCGAGAATATGTTGTCCCGCTTTGCCGACACCAAGCTCATGCAATGTATCCCAGAATACCGACGGGTAGATGTCACGGCTTTTGGCATAAAGCGATGCCGTCCGTCCCCAATCAAAGGTGTTACCGCCATCGATTAACATCGTTCGCCGCAACCTTTCATAACACATGGTTTCAGATAGATAGAACGGACTCGGCGACAGGTGAACACCGTCCCGATATGCAGACGGTGATACCGAATAATATCGTTTGAATTGTCGTTCAAACACCTCGAGCGATTCAAGCTCGCACGCAAAGGCGATATCGGTAATACGCCGATCATCGGCAAGGAGCATCGCCGCCGCTTGTTGCACACGCACGATGTTGACATACCGCATCGGTGAGATGCCGCACAATTCTGAAAACAGTCGCGAAAACTGCGGAACGGAATAGCCCGCCGTTTTCGCAAGGCTTTCCAGCACCAACGCTTCACCGAAATGTGTGTCAATATACAGCAGAGCATCTGCTATCATCCGTCGCTTCACTCGTTCATCACCTGCCTTTATTATAGGATGTTATTATAACGACTACCCGACGATTTTTATCATAATAGAAGTATAACAGGTGTTTGAAATGTCGTCAAACGACAGAACGTTCAACGCCTCGTTTAGTATTTCAATCAAAATTCAACAATGCGGTCATTGCGTGTGACGATAAAGTTCGGTATAATGATAGCAGAACAAGCGCTTGTCAGACTGGAACAGGAGAGAGTGGTATGACGATTCAAATAGCGAAAACGATGCGTGAGCTTCGCACATCCAAACAAAATACACAGGAACAATTAGCTTCTCATCTGGGCGTGACAGTACAAGCGGTTTCCAAATGGGAGCGTGGCGAGGGCTACCCCGATATTGCCTTGCTTCCGTCGATTGCCTCTTTCTATGGCGTGTCAGTTGATCATTTGCTCGGTGTGGACGAAACTGTAAAAGCAGAAAAGCTCGCCAATTACCGCACCAAAAGTCAGTCGAATACGATGACAACTGCTGAACGTTTGAAGATTTGGCGAGAAGCCTATGCGGAATTTCCGAACGAGCCGTCGGTTCTTCATGCTCTCGCGTGGGCGCTTCGCCGTGATAACCTTGCCGACAATACCGATGAAATTCAAAAACTGTCCGAGCGACTTTTAAAAGAAGCCACACAAAGCGGAGAATATTTCGGTGCCATCAACCATCTGTGCCGTATACATGCGCTGAAAGGAGATATGGATACCGCAAAAAAATATGCTTCGATGGCAGGTCGTTATATTGGTACGGAAAACCAGCTGATGATTCGTATTTTAGAGGGTGACGAAGCGGCAAGTTTCTGTCGTTGGAACATACAAACACTTACCGACTTGATCGCTGACAATGCGGATGTGATGCTGAAAAAAGGCACATTCACAAACGAAGAACAACTTGCCACCGCAAAAATGATCGTCAATCTGTTCAATCTCGTATTCGAGCATAACGATTGTGGTTTGTATCGCATGCGAGCTTTCACATGGGCGATGAAGTTGGCCACCTGTTATTCACAGAGGGAGGATGCAGAGGAAACGCTCCGCTGGATCGAACAAGCGTGGCAACACGCCGAAGCGTATGATTCGTTTTTGAGCAACGGAAACGCCGTTGCTAAAGAAAGCCTTCCGTATCTCTTTGTTCAAAACCACCTCAAGGAGAAGGTGAAAAACGATCTTGATAAGCCCTGCTTTGCTTTTCTCGGTACAGCCAAAGATCGTTTCCGCAAAGGAGGTTGAGAGCGGTGGACTTTGAAAAAGCATTACAACAGTTTGAACGCATCTTACACGCTGAGGCTGAACGGGTGGAACGGATCAAACACGAGGGCGATTTTGTCGACTATAAAGCACGGGATACCATCGTAATCGGCATTTGCGGCGGTGACGGCATCGGCCCAATGATTACCGCCTCCGCAAGGCGTGTGCTGGAAACATTGCTTGCCGACGATATACAAAACGGTAAGATCGAACTTCGCATCATCGATGGTTTGACGATTGAAAACCGTGTTGCACAGGAAAAAGCGATTCCCGAGGATGTTCTCGAAGCGTTAAAGCAATGCGATGTGATCCTCAAAGGTCCGACCACGACACCGCAAAAAGGCGATCCGTGGCCAAATATCGAAAGTGCCAATGTCGCCATGCGCAAAGAACTCGACTTGTTTGCCAATGTGCGTCCGGTGAAAATCCCCGAACTTGGGATCGATTGGACATTCTTCCGTGAAAACACCGAGGGTGAATATGCACTCGGCAATCAGGGCGTGAATGTGACCGATGATATGGCGTTTGACTTTAAGGTGATCACTTCGCCGGGAGTGGAACGCATTGCGCGTGCGGCGTTTGACTTTGCACGCAAAAACGGAAAGACACGTGTCACAGCGGTTACGAAAGCCAATGTTATCAAAACGACCGACGGCAAATTTTTGGAAGGTTGTCGGCGTGTTGCCGCCGATTATCCCGATATCACCTTTGACGAATGGTAT
>JAFQMR010000029.1 GCA_017396175.1 Clostridia bacterium | reverse complement strand
ACAAGTATGTAAAAAGCGCAAGCCTATTTTTCAAAATTTGTACCTTTTTTGTCGAGATAAATAAACTCTTGTCTTTCTTCCTGCAGCATAGTATAATGAAGATATCTATACAATATATGTCTAAATCATCAGAAAAACGGTGAACTGTATGAAACGAATCGCATCTCTCCTGTCAGTACTTCTCCTCTCTTTTTCTCTCTTCCTCGGCGGATGCCAAAATACAGAGAAGCCACCGCTCTGCCAAACCCATGCCGATGCTGATAACAACGGCGTTTGCGATCAGTGCTACGCTTCGGTGTTCGTCTATTTCGATCTGTATACCGTCAACGGCTTGGACATCGACACCGATACCGATCGTCTCACCGCCTGCCTTCAAAACACGAATAAGGCCGATCACACCTCGGTACTTCTGTCCACTGGTAATATGCTGCAACGTGCTTCCCAATCGGACGCGATCCAGTGGATGAACCAGCTCGGATTGACCGCGACGTCTCTCGGCGAACGCGACTTTGCCGGCGGTAAACAGCAGCTCGAGCAAGCCGACAAGCTTGCTGCCTTTCCTTTCTTGGCAATCAACGTCTACGACCGCAGCACCGATAAGCTCGCTGCATGCTGCTCTCCCTCCGTGGTAGTGGAAGGCAACGGCGTACAGGTCGGTATCATCGGCGCGATCGGTGACTGTTATTCCTCCATCGCAGAGGAGCATCGTGACGAGGTCTACTTTAAAGTCGGCGATGAGCTTACTGCGCTTGTGAAAGCGGAAGCGGATCGTCTGCGCTCCGGAGGTGCAGATTTCATCGTTTACCTGCTGCACGACGGCTATGACCGCAGCTCCGGCAATTCCGTCCAGAAGGTCACCGATTCCCAACTTTCCGCGTATTACGACACCGTGCTTTCCAACGGCTACGTTGATCTTGTATTTGAGGGCGGCACATCCCATTCCTATCGGCTACAGGACAAGCACGGGGTGTACCATCTGCAAAACTCCAAGGCGGCTGCCGGTATTTCATACGCGCAAATCGCTATTAACTCAGCAAATAATACCTCGTCGGTTCGCACGACCAAGTTGTTCGATATTACGGATGCACCGATCACAAGCACCACCACCTCTCAGCATCCTCATTCTCAAACGGGCAGCAAAACGCAAAGCGGTGCTTCCACACTGCCGACCGGCAACACGTCCCGGCCGACAACCAACCATACCGCCTTACCGTCGACCGACAGTACCACTCCCCCGTCAACCTCTTGCAAATCGCACAAGGATGATAACAACAACGGTGTTTGCGATGTGTGCGCAACCTCGGTCCTTGTGTATTTCGATTTTTACGCCATAAACGACCTGCACGGCAAGTTGGCAGATACCGATAGCAACGTCGGCGTTGACGAGTTGACAACCTACCTCAAAAACGCTCGAAAAACGGATGAAAACGCTGTGTTTCTTTCCGCCGGCGATATGTGGCAAGGCAGCTCCGAATCCAATTTGACGAAGGGTCTGATCGTTACCGACTGGATGAATGAGCTGGACTTTGCCGCTATGTCCCTTGGCAACCACGAATTCGATTGGGGTGAGGAATACATCGAGGATAACGACAGACTCGCTGAATTTCCTTTCTTGGCAATCAATATCTACAACCGTGAAACCAATAAACGCGCCGCCTATTGTGCACCGTCCGTTATGGTAGAAGGAGACGGCATTCAGATCGGTATTATCGGTGCCATCGGCGACTGCTATTCCTCCATCGCCTCCGACAAATGTGATGATGTGTATTTCAAGGTCGACAACGAGCTCACGGCGCTTGTCAAAGCAGAAGCCGACAGCTTACGCGCACGCGGCGCCGATTTTATCGTTTACATACTGCACGACGGCTATGGAAGCACCCATACCGGTTCGGTCAAGCAGGTCACCTCGTCACAAATTTCTTCGTATTACGACACCTCGCTCTCCAACGGCTATATTGACCTCGTTTTCGAAGGCCATACGCATCAGGGATATCGCCTTCAGGATGAGTACGGTGTCTATCACCTGCAGAACAGGGGTGATAACAAAGGAGGCATTTCGCACGTCGAGGTCGCCATCAACTCTGTCACCAACGACTCTTCGGTCTCCGAAGCAGAGCTTGTTGCCTGCAGTCAGTATCAGTATATGGCCGACGATCCGGTGGTCGAGGAGCGTTTGGATAAATACGATGAGCAAGTTTCTCTCGGTAACGAGGTTCTTGGCTACAACAAAAGCTACCGCAACAGCAGCATTTTGCGTCAGCTTATGGCGGATCTGTATTATCAGTTTGGCGTGGAGACCTGGGGCGACGATTACGACATCGTTTTGGGCGGCGGCTTCCTCAATGTCCGAAGCCCCTATAACCTATCGGCAGGAGACGTGACCTACGGCGATATTCAATCTCTATTCCCTTTTGACAATCAACTGACCTTATGTTCGGTCAAGGGATACGATCTTCGAAAGAAGTTTTTCGAGACTAATAACTCCGACTATTTCATCTCCTACGGCGATTACGGTAACAGCGTTCGGCAAAATATCAACAACAACAAAACCTATTACATCGTGGTAGATACCTACACCGCCAACTACGCCCCCAATCGCTTGACCATCGTTAAGCAATACGACACGTCCGTTTTCCCGCGCGACCTCATGGCGGAGTATGTGAAAAACGGCGGCTTCTCGTAATCTGCGATACCACCACAGAATAATAATCCCCCCGCATAGCGGGGGGTATTTCATTTTCGGGCATAGCCCTATACGATACTGGCTGCGCACAAGTGCGCTTTTTATTGGCCTGCCAGCCACGCACCGATTATTTACTACCCGTAAACGGGTCCCGCGGGTCGAACAAACTTAATTGATCACTTTCTGCGTCTCTTTTTAATTGATCTGCTATGTATTCTTTAATCGCTTTGGTGTTCTTCCCCGCGGTATCAACGTAGTATCCCTTGCACCAAAATTCGCGATTTCGGTATGCAAATTTCATGTTGCCCCATTTTTGAAAAATCATCATT
>JAFQMR010000028.1 GCA_017396175.1 Clostridia bacterium | reverse complement strand
TTCGTTCTTCTCTCTTCTCTCAAATTGTCGTTTCCAGAGAAAAGATAAGAGAGAAAAGAGAAGAGAAGAGCTTCGCTGATGAATAATTGAAATCAATATCAATATGAGACTAGATACATCTTGCCTTTTTTTAAAACAGCTGTTATACTGATTTTATAACAGCAAAAGGGAGGATTCATTATGAAGCGTTTACTCAGTATGTTGCTTACCGTATGCTTTCTGATCACCTGTATTCCGATGGTGGTCGGTGCGGCGGCATCGGAACGCACCTTAAATTTTTCCCAGATGGCGGGATCGTACCGTATCCTCGGCCGCGCTATGGAATATCAGACGGGCTTGCTGATGGATAACGTGGCATCCGGCTTTGAATTCTATTTCAACGGCAGTGGTGACGTCAAGTTCAATGCGAACGTGATGTGCATCAACTGGGGCAATGAGCTTGCCCAGTATTTTACCGTTGTAGTGGACGGCGTGCGCTCTCGCGTGCGTGTGGAATGCACCGAGCACGCCAAGTATGAGACGAAAAGCATCGTTCTTGCCTCCGATCTCCCTGAGGGCGATCACCATATCGAAGTGTATCGTCAGACCGAAGCGTCGCAATCCTTCTGTGTCGGCACCTCGGTCACCTTCACCGGCACGCTGTTGTCGCCTGCCCCGAAAGCGCCGTTTACGTTTGATGTGATCGGTGACTCCATCTCGGGCGGCTACGGTTGCCTTTGGGACGGCACGGCGCATCAGGGCTTCCATCCGAAATATCAAGACGGCACCCAGACCTATGCGTTCCTGACGGGTAAAGCATTCGGTGCCGATGTGCGTGTATGTCAGGTCAGCGGTTTTGGCTGTGTCCGCGGTCAGAATACCGACGGCAATAATATGCAGATCCTGTATCCGTATCTGTGCCTGAACCGTGATGAAACGCCGTATCCGTTTGATACGCTGGCCGATGTGGTGATCATCAATCTCGGCACGAACGATTCCCGTGTGGGTGTATCCGCCGCGGAATTTCAGGTCGGCGCCAAAAACCTGATGCAGCTGGCGCGTCAAAAGAACCCCGACGCGAAGGTCGTGTGGTGTACGGGTATGATGGGTACGTTTTACGGCAACGAAGTACAAGCAGCCGTCAACGAACTGGGCGGCGCGGACAACGGCTATTACTATGTCAATCTGCCTTACGGCGGCAGCGGCGCAGGTGCGCACCCGTCGGCTTCCGAGCATAAAGCGGCGGCGGCCGTGCTTCAGGAGTATTTGAAAACGTATGTGTTGCCGTGCGCACCGCTTGCCGCGCAAACGGACGCCGAAACCTTGCGTGCGGCTGTGGAGGAAGCCTCGGCGATTACCGAACCGTCCGCCGTGTTGTTGGGTGCGATCGCTCGCGCAAAAACGGAGCTGAACGTGAACACGACCGATCCGTACCGCTTGTATCAGCGCCTCAGCGATCTGCAGGCGGCCAAGGAAGCGGTGGTGAAAAGCGTTTCCTTAATGCCTAAAGAATATATTTCCGACACCCCCACGGCAAGTGACGGTAAGTCGTACATCTGGCCGTATTATGCGTCCGATAAGTCGGTTTCGCTGTATAAAGGCGGCGAGGGCAGCTATTGGCCGATGCTGAATACGCCGATCGGCGAATCGGTGGATGTGGATGAAACCCCGTACCTGCGTCTTGATTTTTCTTCCACGGCATCCTTCAACGCGACGGTCACATATCGTTGCCCGAACGGCGAAACGGCGCAGGTCAAAGTCTCCGCTTTGGCAGGCAAAGGCGACAGCGATTTCGAAGCACGCGATCGTGAAGTGATAACGCTGGATTTCGGTCAGTATGTGCGCGAACAGGGGCACGTAGGGGACAGCGGTCTCGTGTCGATCATATCCTGTCAGATGTTTGTGGTCGGCGTGCAGGATCAGGTCGTGCATCTGCACGAATGCGGCTTTACCAATGCGACTGACAGCGCCGAAGCACCGACGGCGATCAGCGGTTCCTATACCGTGACCGACGGCCTTCTGGAAGCACTGGATACGGGAGTCACGGCGGAACAACTGAAAACGGCTATGGATCATAGTGACCTTCTGTCTGTGACGGATAAAAACGGTAACGCGGTCAGCGGCAGACTGGGGACCGGTATGACGTTGACGCTGACGGTGAACGGGGTTGCTGTCGACAGCGCAACGGTCGTTGTGTGCGGCGATGTGAACGGTGACGGCGATGCTTCTACCACCGATGCGCGTCTGATCATCCTGCAAAAGCTCGGAAACTCGTCGTTGGATGCGGCATCGCAAGCGGCGGCGGACTTTAATCGTGACGGAGTGGTCGCTACACAAGACGCTCGTGAAATTATGCTCTCCAAATTGAAAAACTGATTTATACTGAGGAACTTTATGAATTTAGAAAAGATCAGCGTACAGCTGTCCTATATGCTTCGGCACAGTCGGGAGCCGATGTATATTACAACAGACGGAGGTTGGGCTTCGGTTGATACGGTGTTGAAGGCGTTGCGCGAGCGATATCCGCAGATGGAGCGGGCGTTATTGGAGGAGATCGTAGCTACCGACAACAAGGGACGCTACAGCTTTGATGAGACAGGAGAGCGCATCCGTGCCAATCAGGGGCATTCGATCCCCGACGTGCAGGTGGAGATGGAGTTTCCGGAGCCTCCCGAATATTTGTATCACGGTACGGCACAGCGCTTTTTGGAATCGATCCTGCAAGACG
>JAFQMR010000213.1 GCA_017396175.1 Clostridia bacterium | reverse complement strand
TTCGGAATGCGTATAATAGATAACAAATTGAATGCTCGTTTCTTCGAAAGACAGTGAAGGGAACAAGACACAGTGCGGTAAGCCAAGAGAGCCGACGGGTGGTGTGAGTCGGTGTTACGGCCTGGTGTGTATAGCTCATCCCGGAGTTGTCCGTCCGATCCGCAAGGGGAGGGCGGAACGGATGGTCGCGTTATAGACCGAAGCCTTGTCAGAGGTTAAGGGGTGTCGAAGTGACACCTGAATGTGGGTGGTACCACGTGCGATGAATACGGATCGCTCGTCCCTAGCTTTCGGGGACGAGCGTTTTTATTTTGAAAGGAGAGCCTTGCTTTATGTTGAAACCGTCATTCCAAAAATATAAACCGTTTGAGCAGATCCCTCTGCCCGACCGCCGGTGGCCCGGTCGTGTGATCGACAAAGCGCCGATCTGGTGCAGTGTTGATCTGCGCGACGGCAATCAGGCGCTGATCAATCCCATGAATCTCGAACAGAAGCTTGAGTTCTTTAAAGCGCTTTGCGATATGGGCTTTAAAGAGATCGAGGTCGGCTTTCCGTCGGCTTCCGAAACGGAATATGAGATTTGCCGTGAACTGATCGAAGGCGGGCATATTCCCGATGATGTGACGATTCAGGTGCTGGTGCAGGCGCGTGAGCATCTGATCCGTAAGACGTTCGAAGCGATCCGCGGTGCCAAGAATGTCATTGTTCATTTCTACAATTCAACGTCAACACTGCAACGCAAGGTTGTGTTCAAGAAGGATATGCAGGGGATTATCGATATTGCGGTGGAAGGCGCGAAACTCATTCGTGAGCTGACCGAAAACTTCGACGGCGATACCAATATTCGCTTTGAGTATTCTCCTGAAAGCTTTTCGGGGACCGAAATGGATTACGCGGTGGACATTTGCGCCCGCGTGATGGAAACGCTCGGAAGCACAAAGGAGAATCCTGTGATTTTGAACCTCCCGAATACGGTGGAAATGTGTACCCCGAACACACACGCCGATCAGGTGGAATACTTTATTCGTCATCTCCCGAACCGCGAAGCAGCGATCATCAGCCTCCATCCGCATAATGATCGCGGTACCGGTGTTGCGGCGGCGGAGCTCGGTCTTCTGGCGGGCGCGGACCGCGTTGAGGGAACGTTGTTCGGTAACGGTGAGCGCACGGGCAATCTGGATATTGTGACGATGGGCCTGAATATGTATACCCAAGGAGTGGATCCGAAGCTTGACTTCTCGAATCTGCCCAAGTACCGTGATCTGTTCGAACGATGTACGGGTATGCACATCGGTGAGCGTCAGCCGTATGTCGGTCAGCTCGTTTTCACGGCCTTTTCGGGTTCGCATCAGGATGCGATCAATAAGGGCCACGAATATATGGAGCAGTCAGGTACCGAATATTGGGAAATCCCGTATCTGCCGATCGATCCCGCCGATGTCGGCCGCGAATATGAACCGATCATCCGTATCAACTCGCAATCAGGTAAAGGCGGTGCCGCCTATGTGATGCAACATACCTTCGGATATCATCTGCCAAAGGATATGCACGTGGAATTCGGCGCGCTCGTCAAGGCGGCTTGCGATAAGGCGGGACGCGAGATCACGACGGAAGAGGTCTTCGGTGTGTTTGAGCAGGAATACCGCCGTACCCCGAAGTATTATCAGCTGTGTGCCTGTCGCTTTGTGGATTCGGAGCATATCAACGAAGAGACGGGTGAGCACGATGTGCATTTCATCGGCTCGATCCGTGTAAACGGCGAAGAGATCGCGGTGGAATCGGTCGGTAACGGCCCTCTGGACGCGTTCTTCAATGCCTTGCCGCAGGTCGGTATCAAGGGCTACGACTTTATGGCGTATCACGAACACGCCATTTCGGCCGGTTCGGACTCGAAGGCGGTCGCGTATATCCGCTTGCACCGTCCGAACGGACAGCCGATTTACGGTGTCGGTGTATCGGGGAGCATCAACCGCGCATCGGTCAAAGGTGTGCTTAATGCGATCAACCGCAGTGTGAAGGAGGAAAAGGACAATGAAAACGTATAATATCACACTTCTGAAGGGTGACGGTATCGGCCCTGAAATCGTAGATCAGGCTGTAAAGGTTTTGAACACGGCGGCCAATAAGTTCGGGTTTGCTGTTCACTATACGGAAGCGCTGATCGGCGGTGCCGCCATTGACGCGACGGGTGAGCCGTTGCCGCAGGCAACCGTGGACTCGTGCCTTGCGTCGGATTCGGTGTTGCTCGGCGCGGTCGGCGGGTATAAGTGGGACGGCTTGACGGGAAAACAACGTCCCGAGGCCGGTCTCCTGGGGATCCGCGCAGCTCTCGGACTGTTTGCGAACCTTCGTCCCGCAAAGATTTACGGTCCGCTCAAGAGCGCGTGCCCGCTTCGCCCCGATATCATCGGTGACAGTATGGATATTATGGTGGTTCGTGAATTGACGGGCGGCATCTATTTCGGTGAACGCGGTCGTAAGACGGTGGACGGCGTGGAAGCGGCGTACGACACGGAATATTATTCGAAGCCCGAGATCACCCGTATCGCAAAGGTGGCATTTGAAACCGCGATGAAGCGCGGCGGTAAGCTCCACAGCATTGACAAGGCGAACGTGCTTGAAAGCTCGCGCCTCTGGCGTGAAACGGTCAACGAGATGGCGGCTTCCTATCCGCAGGTGGAAGTCAATCACCTGTACATCGACAATGCGGCCATGCAGCTTGTGCGTGATCCGAAGCAGTTTGATGTGCTTGTGACCTCCAACATCTTCGGTGACATCCTTTCGGACGAAGCATCGCAGATCGCAGGCTCGATCGGTATGCTGGCGTCCGCCTCGCTCGGTGAAGGTTCACTCGGACTTTATGAGCCGATCCACGGTTCGGCACCGGATATTGCGGGCCGTAATATTGCAAACCCGTTGGCGACCATTCTCTCGGTTGCGATGATGCTTCGTTATTCGCTCGATGAGCTTGAAGCGGCGGATGCAATCGAAAAGGCGGTAGAGACGGTTCTTGAAAACGGCCTTCGCACGGCGGATATTTACACGGAGGGTACGCAGAAGATCGGCACCGACGCCATGGGCGATGCGGTAGCGGCGGCTCTTTAAACCGATTTCCGACAAATTTACAGGGTTGCAGAATATCTGTAACCCTGTTTTTTGCACCCATTTTCAAATTCAGCGTATCGTGGATAGAAAAGGGGGTGTGATCGTGCAGACACGGAAACGATCGGGGCGCCGATGGCGGCAAAGGGTTATGGCTTGCTTACTGATTATTACAGTCGTTTGTGTGCTGATCGCGGTGCAATTGCGGCCGTTGATGCTCGATTCGGCCGTAAAACAACTTCAAAACGCCGCAAACAGGATCGTCAATCGTGCGGTGCTGACGGTATTTGATAAACAAAAGCTGACGTATGATACGCTGATGCGCCTTTCAACGGATACCGAAGGGCGGATCACCTCTCTGCGCGCCGATCCGCTTTCTGTCAATACGTTGAAGGCTTCGGTGGCGCTTGAGGTACAAGAGCAGCTTCAAAGCGCCAAAGAACTGACGATGAACATTCCGCTCGGAACGCTTTGCGGTGTGACGATGCTGTCGGGAATGGGCCCCGATATTCCTTGTCGCGCCATAAGCTCGTCCATACCGCAGGTACAGCTTCAATACCATTTTGACGGGGCGGGGATCAACCAGACGCTCCACAGTATCATAATGACGGTTTCTGTGCCGTTGTCGGTGACAATGCCGCTCCAGGATCGTGACACAGAGGTGAAATGCTCCTTCCTTGTCGGTGAAACCGTGCTTGTCGGTCAGGTGCCCGATAATTATACCAATGTTATCAGCGATCCTGAGGTGGCGGACGATATATTTAACTACGGGGATGCGGGATAAACCGATAAGAAAGCGTTGCAAATGTGCGGGAAACAGGGTATAATAAATATACTTGTAATGAATGTTCGGGAGTGTGAACGATGGACTTGCAGGATGCGAAAAAACGCGCGGAAGAACTACGCGTACAGATCGATTATCACAGCGAGCGCTACTATAATGAGGATGCGCCCGAAATAGAAGACGATGAGTTTGACGCTTTAACACGGGAGCTGAAAGCGCTTGAGGAACAGTATCCGTCTATTATTACTCCCGATTCTTATACGCAACGCGTGAAGGGATCGGTATCGGCACTGTTTTCTCCCGTACGTCACGCGGTACCGCTGATGAGTCTGCAGGATGTCTTTTCGGAAGAGGAGTTGTACGATTTTGATCGTCGCGTGCGAGAGTCGGTTTCGGATCCTGTGTACGTTGTGGAACCGAAGATTGACGGTTTGTCCGTGGCGCTGGAATATGAAAACGGTCAACTGATCCGCGCCGCAACACGCGGTGACGGTGAGACAGGCGAGGATGTAACGCAGAATGTTTGTCAGATTCGTCGTGTGCCGCAAACCTTGAAACGCTCTTTGCCGCGAGTGATTGCACGCGGAGAGGTGTATATGCCGCGTGAAAGCTTTGCGTCTCTTGTCAGGCGGCAAGAGGAGAACGGCGAAAAGACCTTCAAAAATCCGCGTAATGCCGCGGCAGGCTCGCTTCGGCAAAAAGATTCTTCCGTCACGAAAGAACGCGAGCTGGATATGTTTGTGTTTAATTTACAGCTGATCGACGGCGAGGAGCAAGTGTCTCACGTACGATCCATTGAACGTATGGGCGAGCTGGGACTTCCCGTCATTCCCGATCAGTTTATGACCTCTTCGATCGAAGAGGCGATCGAGCAGGTGCGTCGTCTCGGGGAGCTGCGTTCTCGTCTTGCGTATGATATGGACGGGGCGGTGATTAAGCTCGATAGCTTCTCGCACCGTGACAGGCTTGGTGTGACGGGGAAATACCCGAAATGGGCAGTGGCCTTTAAATACCCGCCCGAGGAAAAGGAAACGACGCTTCGTCAGGTGGAGTTTCAGGTTGGGCGTACGGGCGTCATTACGCCGATCGGTGTGTTTGATCCCGTCACGCTGGCGGGTACAACGGTCAGCCGCGCGACACTTCATAATGAAGATTTTATTGCGCAGAAACAGCTTGGTATCGGCGATACGGTGGTGCTTCGCAAAGCGGGTGAGATCATCCCGGAGGTGGTGCGTACCGTAAGACACGCGGAGCCGATGGTTCCCGTGGTATATCCGACCTGCTGTCCTTCCTGCGGTGAAGCGGTACAGCGTGAAGAGGGCGAAGCGGCGGTACGTTGCATCAATTCGGATTGTCCTGCACAGCAGATGAGGACGCTGATTCACTTTGCATCAAGAGACGCCATGGATATTGAAGGCCTTGGTCCTGCGGTTGTAGAGGCGCTGGTGGAAAAAGGGATTGTTGCGCACGCCTACGATCTTTATCGTATGCAGGCGGAAGACATTGCCGCTATCGACCGTATGGGGCGGAAATCGGCGGAAAATCTGGTAGCGGCGGTGGCGGCTTCGAAAGAGAACCCGCTGTTTCGGGTGCTGTATGCGCTCGGCATCCGTCATATCGGCCAAAAAGCGGCAAAGCTGCTTTCGTCTCGTTTCGGCTCGATGGAGGCGATTATGAACGCTTCGGAGGAGGAACTTGGTACGATCGACGGCTTCGGCGGCA
>JAFQMR010000212.1 GCA_017396175.1 Clostridia bacterium | reverse complement strand
GGCGAGTACTACCTGTCCCAGAAGGACGGTTCTCTCGCGGTGGACGGCGTCTACTGGGTGAACAACAAGAACGACCTCATCACCGAGACGGCGTACTGGTTCGGCTTTGACGCGGACGGCAAGATGATCAAGGACGGCTTCGTTGTCGGCGGCGACGGTTACACCTACTACTTCGTGGATACCAACGTGCAGCGCGGCTTCACGAAGGTCGGTAACGATTACTACTTCTTCAACGCGGCGAGCGGCAAGATGTACAAGGATACCACCCTGTACGTTAAGGCGAACGACTACGGCGTGAAGGCGGGTATGTACAAGTTCGATGCGAACGGCAAGCTGGTGATGGTGACCTACACCGCCGAGACCGTGACCGCCGCTCCGCTGAAGGCGGGCGATACGGTGGAGGTGAAGGTGTATGCCTCGTCGGCGTTTGAGCTGTCGATGATGGAGCTTCACCTGCGCTATGACAACGCGGTGCTGAAGCCTGTGAACGGCACGGCCGCGGATTACCTGACCGGCTTTGCGATGAACGCTGTGAACGTGGCTCCGCTTAACGATGCGAACGGCGTCTACGTGACGGCGATGGATCTGTCGGCAAAAGCGGTCGGTAACAATGTCCTGCTCGCCACGATCACCTTTGAAGCACTCACCGATATCGATGCGGATACCGTGATCACGGCGGATCACTACATTTCGTCGGATCTGGACGCGACGCCCTTCAACACGGCGTACGTCAACGGCGGTATCGTCATCGAAGCGTAAGACACGATTCGTCGAAGGGATCCCCTTCGGCATCAGGAGCGGTTTTTTTGCTCCCCCCACCTGCGGGTGGGGTGCCGCACAAGTCAAAGCCTCCACGCGGCGTGCGGCGGGCAACGGCACCGAAACGGTGTCGGCGGATTTGACAAGCAAACGAAACAAATGCTGTCGGGAGAGGTGCCAAACGCCTCTCCCGGCTGTTGTACAAGGCGACCGTCGGAGAGGAGAAGCCCTATGACCTTCAGCATCATCGTTCCGCTCTACAATGCGCGGGATTATTTTGAAGAATGCGTGGCGTCGGTGCGTTCACAGGCGATCGCCGATTGGGAGCTGGTCGTTGTAAACGACGGCTCGACGGATGACAGCGGTGCGCTTGCCGACCGTCTGGCAAAGAAGGATCCGCGGATCCGCGTGTTTCATCAGGACAACGCGGGCCAGTTTTTTGCCCGTCGGCGCGGCATTGCCGAGGCGACGGGGGAGTATCTCCTCTTTCTCGACAGCGACGATTGGTATCGCCCGCACGCGCTCGAAGCACTTGCTGACTGTATTGCCGCCCATCATCCCGACATCGTGATGTTCGGCGGGGAGCGGATGACGGCGGCAGGCGGCACGGGAAAATGTGTCGGCAGCTTTTCCGCGGAGAGCGGCACGGTGGACAAGACCGCTCTTTACGAGGCGTTCCTGTCGTCCTATGCCTTCAATTCCATGTGCCTCAAGGCGTTTCGCCGCTCGCTCTTTGAAGGGGACAACACCGAGTATTCGTTCCTGAAGGGTGTCGGTTACGGCGAGGACAAGGTGATGAATCTTTATCCGCTCACCCGTGCCGAGACGGTCTACAGTCTGGCGGATACCCTGTATAATTACCGTGTCAACGAGCAAAGCGTCACAAAGGAGCTGTCTCTTGAGGAGATCCCTTCGATGCTCGGCAATCACGTGTTTGCGGCGGTCTACCGTGCGATGCAGGCGTGGGGGATGGACGATCCCGCGCACCGCGAAGCGATTGCCGCGCATTATCTGCAGAATTTCGGGTTGTTTTTCTATGAGATCAAAAAACGGTGCGACACCGCCGACAAGAAAAAGGCATTCGCGCACTATCCGTGGCGACAGGCATTGGATCCGCAGGCATTGCGGTATCTGGGCAGTAAACGGCTGGACGCCAAAACGAAATGGAAGCTGAAGCTCGCACTGTATTGCACCTCGCTTGCCGTGCGGCTGTGAGAAGGGACGTGACGGAGTGAAAAAGGTGGCGATCATCTCCTTGTACGGAGATCGGAATTACGGCAACAAATTGCAGAACTATGCCGTCCAGCAATTCTTCCGTTCCTTCGGCTTCGACACGGTGCTGGCGAAAACGCCCTATGCGTATACGAAGGACATCGGCGGCATGTGTCGCCGTCTGGCGGCGGCGATGCTGAATTACCGCAAGCATCTGACGCGGGTGGTGTTCGGCAAGACTCCCGCCGCGCCGCAGGAGCTTGAAAAGCGGGAGCGTGCTTTCCGCGACTTTACAAGCAAGCATATCGTCGAAACGGATGCCGTCGTGGACAAATACAACGTCAAGCGCCGTCTTGACGGCTATGACTATTACGTTTTCGGAAGCGATCAGGTGTGGAATACGATGTACGTCGGTGCCGATCCGCTGTTCTACGGCGGCTTCTGCGAGCCGCGCCGTCGGCTCAGCATGGCCGCCAGCTTCGGCTACACGGTGGACAACAACCGCTATGCTTCGAAAATGGCGTCGCTTTTGCGGGATATGCGCCTGATCACCGTGCGTGAAAACACGGCGAGAGAGTATGTGAAAGCATTGTGCGGTCGCGAGTCCGAGGTGCTCCTCGATCCGACTCTGCTGATCGAGGAGCGGGACTGGGAGGCGGTGGAGGAGCCGCCGTCGTTTGCACTTCCCGCGCGTTATGTGTTCACCTATTTTCTCGGGCAGGTATCTCCCGAACGGCGCGCGCATCTGGAGGCGTTTGCCGCCGAGAGAGGCTGTGAGCTGATTTCGATGAACGACAAGCGCTTTGAGGAGCTGTATGCACTCGGTCCCGCACAGTTTGTGTATCTGATCCATCACGCGACGTATGTGCTGACCGATTCCTTCCACGGCACGGCGTTTTCGGTGATCTTCCGCAAAAACGTGTCCGTGCTGAAAAAGGCGGGGAGCGAGGACTATATGCTTGACCGTCTTGTGACACTGCTCGGCACGCTGAAGCTGTCGGCGTGTCTGACGGATGACACCTCCCTGACGGGCGAGACGGTGGATTACACCGCCGCCGAGGAGGTACTTTCCGAAGAACGCGACAAGGCGCGCCGTGTGTTTGAAACTGTTTTCAGAGAGGATGGCCTGTGCGGATGAAGCTCAACCAGTTAAAAGCAGGATCGATCCTGTCGTACCTGCAGATGGCGTTGAACATTCTGATCGGACTTGTGTATACGCCGGTGATGCTCAGCACCCTCGGTGCGAGCGAGCACGGGTTGTATAACACCGTGGCGTCCACGATCTCGATGCTGTCGTTGCTCAGTCTCGGCTTCAACAGCAGCTATGTGCGGTATTTTGCCAAATATAAAAAGAATCACGATACAGAGTCGATCTACAAGCTCAACGGCCTGTTTATGCTCCTGTTCACGGTCATCGGTCTGGTGGCGCTGGCGTGCGGTCTGTTTCTGACGACGCATCTGGAGCTGGTGTTTGCCGAGGGACTCACCGAAGGGGAATATGAGATCGCCCGTGTGTTGATGTTGCTGCTGACCGTGAACCTATCGGTCTCCTTTCCCGCCAGCGTATTTTCCAGCATCATTTCCGCCAACGAGCGGTTTGTGGTGCTCAAGCTGCTCGGCATGGTGCGTACGGTGATCAGTCCGCTTGTGACGATGCCGCTGCTGCTTGTCGGCTTCAGTTCGATCGCCATGGTGACCGTGACGGTGGTGATGTCGGACGGGTTGGAAAGCGGGCAATACGCG
>JAFQMR010000211.1 GCA_017396175.1 Clostridia bacterium | reverse complement strand
TCCCGCTTTCTTCTTCGGCACTTGCACGCAGAATGGGATCATCAAGCGTAACTTTATTGACATCACCCGTCAGTTTATCAAGCATCGTGGTTTTTCCAACCTGTCGCGGTCCCGTTACAAGCACCGCACCGAACATATTGGATAACCGCTTTACGGTGTTTTCAGCATGTCTTTGAATATACATTTCGCGCCTCTCCTTTCGGCTGATTTAATATCCAATATTATTATAGCCGATATTTTGAAAAATATCAATCTTTTTTCAAGAAATTTATGGTGTTTACTTGACATCTACACCTGCGGCGGCGGATACTCTCAGGCGGTTCTGGGAAGATACGAACACCGTGCCGTCCGATTACGATGCCGTGTTCACGGGGGATCTCGGGGCTTGCGGGAGTGTTCTTTTAAAGGAACTTCTGGCGCGGGAGGGCTTTGTCCTCGGCGAGCATCACCGCGACTGCGGGCTGATGCTGTTTGACCGCCGGCGACAGGATGTTCACGCGGGCGGCTCGGGGTGCGGCTGCGCCGCGTCGGTGCTGTGCGGGCATATTCTCCCCGCGATGGCGCGGGGAGAGCTTACGAATATTCTGTTCGTGGCCACCGGTGCCCTGATGTCCGTCACCTCCTCAAAGCAAGGTGAATCCATCCCCTCTATTGCCCATCTTCTGCACCTGACGACCGCATAATAAGAAACACAAACGAATACCATAACGAACACAGCCGCAGGAGCGCTCCTGCGGCTGTGTTTCACTGTATCTATTATACCATAACTTGTTCAAAAGAACAAGACTTGTTGTTTTGAAATGGGTTTGATATGCTTTGAGTGACGGTATGACAGCGGAGGTGAGCCATATGGTCGGAAACGAATGGGACGATATTTTGTATTGGGAGGATTATGAACCATTCTCGCGGTTTTGCCGTGAGCTTGACTGTCGATACGATATCCGCGATCCCATTGAATATGAAAAGCGGCGCAAGGAGCGTGACGCGTTTTATCGACGCACGATTCCGACAACAGCGGAGTTTGTACGGCGCTTCCATCGGTATGCGCTTCACGGCAAGCCGCATTGGGTTGACGGACATCATAAGCTGATCAACGAATTAGCAGAAGAAGACCTACGGCGGTGTTATCATTATGCATCCGATCAGAACGGTGCCGAGCGGGTGTCTGCGGCTGAAAAAGCACGGTGCGGCTGGGCGTCACAGCATTTGACGCACTATGCCGACAAAGTATGTACGCCGACGGGCAGCGGCACACACAAGATCATGGAAATGACCGTCGGTGCAGGTGTCGGCACCAACGCCGTTGTACGCTCAATGGCTGATGACGCCGTGTATATCGGCGTTGATATTGATTTCATCTGCGCAAAAAACGCCGATGCCATCGGTCGGTATTACGGCAAAAGGGCTCTCGGCATATGTGCATCCCTTTGGCATTTGCCGTTTGAAGACAACCTGTTTGATGCGGTTTGCTCTCATTTCGGACTCGATGAATGCCGCGAGATCGACACGATCCTCGACGAGGCAACCCGTGTTCTCAAACCGGGCGGTAAACTGGTTCTGGTATCGCGCCACAATGCGTGGCTACGTCGACACCGCATTTTTGAGACCTACGGCATCGGCGAAAGTCAAGCTCTTGATCTGATGCGACAGGTGCGGCTGTATGCCGATTTTGAACAACTGAACACACTTGCTGCCGAACGAGGATTGGTAACCGCTGATTATATACCGTTTGAAAAGTGGTATGTAGCAGAATACCGAAAAGCATAAGGAGCGGATACGGTATGACGAGCAATACCCGACAGGCTTTACGCACTTTGCAGAAAAAGGGCGATCTCGACGCATTACAGATCTATTGTCAGGAACTCCTGTTTGCAGAAACGGACGCGCTCCTCAGAGGATGTCTCCTGTGGAATCTGTCGGATGTTTATGCGATGAAGCGTGATTTCGGAGCGCTTTGCGACAATCATCGACGGTTTGAAGCGCATATAAGCACCATGGCGCCAATGTACCGCCTATGGCTTGTTTGCGATGCGACACAGCGGCTCACATTGGAGCTCGGCGGCTATGAGGAATTTTGGTGGGGAATCTATGAGAAGGCCGCCGCACAATACGATCCTACCTGTGAAGCGGTATTGTTTGA
>JAFQMR010000210.1 GCA_017396175.1 Clostridia bacterium | reverse complement strand
CTGGCAGACCGTATTACGCGTTCTAGGCGTTGCGAGGAACAGAGGGCTATGCCCGCAAAAGAAAAACCATCCGTTACGGGTGGATTCATATTATAAAAAAAGGACAGCCTTTTTTCAAAGGCTGTCCTTCGGACGGGTTTCGATATTACGATTGCTTTTTCACGTCGTCGACGCTTTTCTTGACAACGTTATGCCGGATCGGTGTCCATTCCACCTTTTTAAAGAGTGCCGTAATGCCGACAAATACCCACGTGAACATATACAGCGAGAAGGTGAACAGGGACAGGATCTTGCGTTTCGGGGTGCTGTTGATGGAGCGCCATTCGGTGATGATGGTCGGCAGGCCCATCAGGAAGAAGGTAAGATAGGAGATGCCGACGGCCTCTACGCCCACAAGCACATCCCACAGCAGATGGGGGCTTTGGGTGGCAAGTGACCAGATCACGCCGACGGTATAGCCGAGCAGAGCGAGGATGGTCACAAAGATAAAGGGCAGTGTTGTGACGAACAGGTCGAGACAGGAGAAGCGATTGCCCTTGTTTTTGAAGATGCCGCGGAACAATCCCCAGCCGTAACGGCGGAACACCTGCAGAAAGCCGCGTGCCCAGCGCAGGCGTTGTTTCCACGAAACAGAGAAGGTCTCGGGCTGCTCGTCATAGAGCATCGCCTTGTGGCAATAACCGATCTTTTCGCCGTCGATGACGTTGAACACGCTGAACTCGATGTCCTCGGTGAGCAGGAAATATTTCCAGCCGTTGCGCTTTTTGAGCATATCGCGGTGGAACAGGAAGCCTGTACCCGATACGGCACAGCTGGTGTTCAGGATCATACGGGCGTTGTTGACGTAGCGCGCTTCACGCAGGAACCACAGCGCATACCCCGACGAGATCCAGTTGGTGTCGTAGTTCTTGGAATTGCGGTAGCTTGTGATGATCTTGTAGCCCGCCGAGAAGGTGAGGTTCATCTGTTCGATGAAATCGGGCTCCAGGATGTTATCGGCGTCGAACACAAAGTAGCCATCGTAGTAGGTGTCCCCTTTGGTGTCTTTGATGTGGGACAGCAGGAAGTCGAGCGCATACCCTTTGCCGACGTGCGTCGTGTCGAAACGCTCGAGCACGATCGCCCCCGCCTGACGGGCGATGTCTGCGGTACGGTCGGTGCAGTTGTCGGCGACAACGTACACGTCGTACAGCTCGGACGGGTAGGTCTGATTCCGCAGGCTGTTCAGCAGGTATTCGATGACGACCTCCTCGTTGCGGGCGGAGATCAGCACCGCAAAGCGGTTGTCCTTCGCTTCGGTGAACAGCTTGGGCTTATGGAACAGACCGACCAACAGGTACACCGTCTGATAGGAAAACAGCAACGCCGTGAACAGACCGATAATGCTGAAAAACAATTCTAACATGGTAATCCCTGACCTTTTGGACAATGATTATGATGCTTTGGTGAGCGTTTGCAGACTATATACGGACGCTCAAATATCCATCCTTCATTATGGCATATTTTTACCAAAAAAGCAAGAGGGTTGTCGCAAGATCACCGATTTGACAAAATGCATCGTTTTTTGTATACTTATACTACCTAAAAGGAGGTATGCGTTATGTTATGCCCGAAATGTAATAACCCGCTCGAAGACGGAGCGCTGTTCTGCGGTAACTGCGGTTCGCCGGTGATGCCGACGGAGAGCTCTGTCGCTCCTGCGGCAGAGCCTGTGCCCGACACCGCGGAAGTACCGCCGACGGAGTCGTATGCCGTGCCGCCGACGGAGTCGTATGCCGTACCGCCGACGGAGTCGTATGCCGTACCACCGACAGAGACGGTACCCGAGGTGACCGTCAAGGCGCGTAAGCCTGTCGGCTGGATCGTAACCGCGGTGCTGTCGGCGGTGGTGTTGCTCGGCGTCGGTGCGTTTTTCCTTTGCCGGACGCTGTTCGGCGGCGGTGCTCTTAGCGGTACGTGGCAGGTGTCGCTCCGTATGAATGAGCTTATGGATCTGGTGACCGACGAGTCGATCGAGCAGGCGGAGACGATGCTCGGTGCGCAGTACGGTGATATTTCGAAGCTGGATATCGAGGCGATGCTGGGTATTTTCGATATTGAGGAACCGCTGACCGCGTATCTGACGTTTGATAAGGACACGGTCGACGTGACGGTGAACGTCGATGAGTTCGGTGACGCGATGGCACATCTGGTCGACAACATGATCGTGTATATAGAAGACGGCGGTCTGTACGATATCTACGCGATGCAGGGCTACAGCCGCGAGGAAACGGACGAGATGCTCGCGCAGTCGGGAATGGATATGGAATCGATGATCGCGATGCTTCGCCTTTCGCAGTCGCAGATGAAGGTTGGGCTGGCAAGCTCGCTGGAGACGGCCGCGATCGCGGTTGACGGCAAAAATTATACGTTGCTCTCGGCGAACTATACCTTTAAGGACGGACGGCTGTCCATCCCCGAGATCCCCGAGTTCTCGGTGGAGATCGAGGTTCAGGGCGATCGCATTCGCATCACGGACAGTGTCGTGACCGCGATGGAGGGCTTTGATCAATTGGAGGCGTGCATCCGTATTGAACGTGCGGAGCTTCCGAAATAACAGGATATGAGGAGTTCGTAGGTTTATGCAATGTCAACGATGCGGCGCCACGCTTCCTGAGGGCGCCAAACGGTGTACAATATGCGATGCGGCGGGCAAAGCACCGCTGTCCTCGCGGGATATCAAGCGGATCGTGTGCAGTAGCTTAACGTTGTTGATGGCGCTCGGCGCGCAGGCGTGCCTGTTTTTGCCGTGGCTGACGATTGACGAGGCGGCTGTGATACCTCTGCGGCTCGATGAGGCGACAGGGCTCGGAGAAGCCTTGCGGCTCGGATTTACGATCCTGACGGTTATGATTCAGGTGACGCTGGCGTTTGTGCTGTTGTTTGCGGTGCTGAGCTTTTTTGTGAAGCATCCGCGGTTGACGCTGTTGTCCCGCTTACCGGGTGTGGTGCTGATCAGCCTGTGCGCGGGCGTGACGGTGTTTTCGCTGGTGATCGGCCTGCTCGGCACGACGACGGTGCTCAGCTTCTTTGAACTGCAGACCGCCATCACCACGCATTCGGCGGCGTATGTGACGCTGATCTTTGCGGTCGGCACACAGATCACCACGACCTTGTGGAGAGACAGTGTGGAGTAAAGACGATATAATAAAAAAGCTGTCGCTTGAAGCGACAGCTTTTTTTATATCCTACGTATGCCTTTATAACCGCTTATTCGGTGATTTGATCCAACTCGGCAAGCAAGCGGTAAATGCCCTTGTGGTATTCCTCTTTCAAGCCCGGGATCGCATCTTCCTCAAGAAAGCTTCGCGCCGCATCGGGGTTCACGGGGCATCCCCAGCCGTACATATTGGCGCAGGCAAGATAGATATACTCCGTGCCTTCCCATTCTTTCACGTTCAGAATATAGTTTACGGTGTTCTCTGCAAGACCGATGTGTGTTGCATACTCGGATTCCATCACCCTCTTCAGCACATCGAACGAGGAATGCTCCTCCTCCGCGGAGGCTTCCACAGCCGCGGCCGAGAGGAAATCGGACGCTTCGTTCATCTGTGCCTCGCGGAGTTTGGCATCGGTCAGCAGACCGTGGGTTTTACAAAGCGCCACGCCGATGGTGCGCTTTGCTTCACTGCCTGTTGTCTTATGAGCCATCACCATCGCGTTTTCCGCTTTTGCCAGATCGATGGCGTTGGCCTTCGGATCCAGCAGGATGTTCAAGGCCTCCTCATAGCTGAGCTTCTTGGTTAACCCGAAGCTGTCGGTATACACCATAGCTTCTCCGAGAATCTTGTTAAACAGTCCCATTGTCGTGTCCTCCTTTTCATTCTGTCCGTAAAGTGTTTACGCCGCGGAAGCGGCATCGCCGTACACATAGTCCTCAAAATCCTCTGCATCGGGTGTGTAGTCGCTGTCGTCGTAGCTGAAGAACCACTGCTCGATCGCGCACGTTTCGGGATGAAGGGTGACGGCGCGGAATTCCCCGCTGATTTCGGTCACATTTTCGGAGTTCATATAGGAATACACCGTCGACGACTCCTTGCGGAGGAATTCCATATCCATTTCCGCCAACGCGTGTTCGCCGCCGTCCACGCGGGCCAGCACGGTTTGGAGGAGGCTGTCGTGCGTCAGCGCGCGCAGCTTCGGTGCGTAGGTGTCATAAAAGCTCGTGCCCTGCTTATAGATGGTTTCGTTGTCGTCGTCGATGAGAACGTTGTCCCCGTTCAGTGCCATCAGGATATAGTCGCCGTCGGGGAGACCTGTCCCCGCATCGTCACCTTCAAAGCTGTAGTACAACACCGTGCCGTCTTCACCGCGGTAGCTTTCTAAGCTGTATTCGGTGTCGCCGTCTTGCCCGAGGAAGCTCTCTTTCAGATAACTCATCATATCCGACGGGGCGTTTTCGTAAGCGATATGCCAGTTGCGGTGTGCCGTATCCAGCGACAGCAGATAGGTCTGATAGTCCTCTGCCGAACGGGAGGCCTCTCTGTCGGCAACGGCAAATGTCCAGTCGCCTTCGTGGAGCTTCGCGTAGTTATAGATGTTAAAAGCGCACACCGCCAGAACCACCAGTGCCAGGATGGGAACCAGCAGGCGCGAGAGCAGCAACGACTTGGCATACGGGTGCTTGCGGCTGAGAAGGCGGTTGTCGTTCAGCACAAGACAGCGGATCTGCTTTGTTTTCCACGGCAGATGGCTTTGTCCGATATGCTGTTCCGCCTCCAGCCGACACAGGTTGTTGGTGCATTCGTGGTAATAGGATGTGCGCTTCACGTTCTCGTAAATGTCCTTGCGGTCCACCGTTTTACTGCCGTCGGTGTAGGTAGTGGTGGTCACCAGCTCACCCGTCTTTTCCCGATTATTACGGGTACGCTTTTTCAAAACAAGCGGCGAGCCGCACCGCGGGCAGGTTTCATAATCGTTGTTTTTGGCTTCGCGCCGGTACCGATCCATATAGGCCAGCGGCCAACGGCGACGCCACGAACGGAACAGCCCGATCGCCATCATCGCCGCCGCGATCGGTATAAACACCGCATACCACGCCGCAGTCATACCGTCTGCGGCCATCGGTGTCATCAGCGCGCCGAATATGCCCGGTGCGGCAAACAGCATAACCGCCAGAAGGATACCGTAGAGGATGCATCGGCGGATGAACGCGGCATTCTCCGGACGACCGACAGATTGCTTCACATCTTGTCTCATTGTTATGTCCCCCTTTGTACTTGGATGTGTAAAAAAGCAAGGCTACTCCTGCATATGTCGGCAGGAGTGGCCTCAAAACACATATAAACATTGTCATTGCTTCCGTTTTCAGTGTAACACACTTTTTTTCGCTTGTAAAGAGCGAAATCAGGGCGTGAGAACGGCACACGAAATGTATCTTGCCAATCGGCATACTGTATGCTATACTCAAATCGGGAGGAGAAATCTGTCGGATCTCCGAACAACGGCAATTCCATGGACAGTATACAATGGAGGTGCAGAAAATGAGCAGAGTCAAACACGCCGTGATGCTGGCAATTAAAGCGGGGGTTATTGTGCTGTGCTTTGCGGTGGCAACGATGTTTACAGCGCTTGCGGGTATGGATACCTCTGTGCTGGACGGCATGAAGGGACAGGTGGCGGCGGATGCGTGCGAAATCACCGTGATGGATGCGATGTTTGCAAGTAACGGCGCGTCCCTTTCCTACGAGGTCGCGGATGGCAGGATCATTTTTGATCTTGTACAGCGCGGTACAGCATATGATGACGTTACGGTCTTTCTGGAATATCCCGCGTTTGCATACGATGCGGACGCGAT
The DNA here is from genome assembly GCA_017396175.1 of Clostridia bacterium. Lineage (GTDB taxonomy): Bacteria > Bacillota > Clostridia > Oscillospirales > Acutalibacteraceae > RGIG1959. The sequence continues at coordinate 11,068 of JAFQMR010000210.1, read as the reverse complement.
GAGAGACTATCTGCAGGAAACCATCGGCGACCGTGCCGCGCAGGAGGAGGCGTACCTCGCCGCGATGGAAGCGGGCCCTTGGAATCTGAACTACAGCTTTCAGATGACGGGTGACGGAACGAACGAGGGCTCCTACGGCACCAGCTACACCGTTGTGGATCCCGATCTGGAGGGGTATGCCGCGGTTCTCAAGGCGGAAGGCGAGAACGAGCCGTTCCGCATCGACAATATTTACGCGGAAAAAGGAGACGAGCTCTCGTTTATGCTCATCTTCGGCTCGGAAACGTTCGGTGCGTTGCCGTCGGGACGGTATGTGTTTGAAGCGGATCTCGGCGTCAGCGGCTTGTATGAGGGGCAGTCCGAGCTGTCCTTCGGTACGAAGATGAGTGTGATTACAAGCACCTGTATGAAGGCGCTTCAGGAGCAAGGGCTTGACATATTCCGCGTGGAAAACTGGCTGGTTTTCTACGGCGCGATGATCGTCACGGGGATGTTTGTCTATCTGTGGCGCGATCTGCGGTCGATGAAAAAGATCTTCGGCGCAATGCTGGAGGAGCGTCATCCGCCCGTCCGCGTGATCGTAACCGTGTATGTAAACGGGTACGTGACGGATCAGTATTCGTATATCGATGACGGCACATCGATGATCGCGGCATTCTTTGTGACATTGCTGTGTTATGTGCTGTTCCTGCTGACCTATCCGTTGCGTATCCTCATCCACATTGTGCGCGATATTGTTTGCCTGATCAAGGACGATGAGGAGATCGAGGACTACTCGCTCGTCGGCAATATTCTCGGCAGTGTCGGTGTTTACGTATTGCTGTTCGGCGTTGTCGGCCTTCTCGGCGCGAGCTATCTGCTCGGCGGTATTTGCGCGGCTGTCGGCATCGGTATGTGCGTCGGAGCGCATTTCCTGTGCAAGGCTACTGAGACATAACGGTATAACAATCAAAAAGGACGGTTGCAATCGCAACCGTCCTTTTTTGTATATCGGCGGGTTATCGAGACAGGCTGTCCATCGCCAGAAAGGCGGCGCCGATCACACCGGCGTTGCCGCCGAGTGCGGAGGTGCGGATGACCGCTTCGGGCAACAGGTGCGGCGTCAGGCGGGACAGGAGCGCGTCGCCTGCGTTGGCGATACCGCCGCCCAGCACGATGCAGGTCGGCATAAAGATCTTGACAAGGCTGTTCAGCCCGTCCGCGAGTGTCGCGGCGTAGCGGTCGAGTACCTCGTTCGCAACGGGACAGCCGTCGGCGGCCGCCTTGAAGATCGTCTTGCCGTTCAGGGGACGGGAGGCGCTGAGGAGGCTGTCGGGGTGTTCGTCGGCCGCCGCCGTGGCCGCCTCGATGAGGGCGGTAGCGGAGGCGTATTGCTCAAAGCAACCGTGCAGGCCGCAGGGACAAGGCTTACCGCTCCGATCATAGATAAAGTGGCCGACCTCGCCCGCGCGAAAGTTATGGGCGCGGTAGATTTGGCCGCTTATGAGAATGGCGCCGCCGATGCCCGTGCCGATGGTGACCATCAGCGCGTCGAGGTGATCGGCACACGCTCCCGCTTTTGCTTCCGCAATGAGGGCGCAGTTGGCGTCGTTGTCGATGACGGCGGGCAGTCCGAGGGCGTCGGAAAGCTTGCGGCACAGCGGTTCGTTTTTGAACGGCAGATTCCCCGCGCGAAGCACGGTACCGTTTGCGCAATCGATGCGCCCCGCTGAGCCGATGCCGACGGCACGCGGATGATGGATGTCAATGAGCGGACGCGCCGCCTTGATGATCGAGCCGATCAGCGTTTCGCTGTCCGAGGCGGTGGGGATGGAGACGAGCGAGAGGATCTGCCCCTCACCGTCGACGATGCCGAGCTGAATACCCGTGCCGCCGATGTCCATACCGAGACAGGTCACAGGCAACACCTCATTTCACACGTTCGCCGCCGATAAAGACGGCGTGCAGGTTAAAATTGTCGTCGCAGAGAAGGAAGTCGGCCGCCTTGCCGACCTCCAGCGTTCCGACACGGTCGAGAACACCGAGTGCTTCGGCAGGGTTGCGGGAGGCCATCAGGGCGATCTCTTCGAGCGGGATGCCCAGAGAACGCAGATTCTGTGCGCCCTTGAGCATCGAATAACAGCTTCCTGCGATGCGTCCTTCGGGATCGAGGCAGAGGCCGTCGCGGACGGTGCGGACAATGCCGCCGACCTCGTAATCGCCGTTCGGGAGTCCCGACATTTTCCCCGCGTCGCTGATCAGCGTGATGCGTCGGGCGCCCTTGGCGCGGTACACCAGCTTGACGGCGGCGGGATCGAGATGCACAAAGTCGGCGATCAGCTCGCAGTGCAGACGGTCGTCGGTCAACGCCGCTCCGAGGATGCCCGTTTCGCGGTGGGACAGAGGGCGCATCGCGTTGAATACGTGGGTGACGCGGCAGGCGCCTGCGTCCGTTGCCGCCTCGGCAACCGCGTAGGTCGCATCGGTATGACCGAGGGAGCAACGCACGCCGTTGGCCGTCGCAAAGGCGATCACCTCCGCCGCGTGTTCGCGTTCGGGTGCGATCGTCATCAGCTTCAGGTGCCCTTCGGCGGCATCGAGCATCCGTTCTACCGCTTCCACGTCACAGGTGACGGCGGGCGGATGCATAGCACCGCGTCTCACTTCGGATACAAAGGGGCCTTCGCTGTGGATGCCGAGGACGCGCGCCCCCGTTTTGGGAGCCTTCATCTGTCGAGCGACATTGCGCATCGCGGAGAGGATGCTGTCCATCGGCATACACCGCACGGTGGAGGCAAAGCCCGTCACGCCGTCGGCGGCGAGCATATCCTGCGCAGGCTGAAAATCCCCGTCATCCTTTGCAAATTCCACGCCGCCGTAGCCGTGGATATGGGTGTCGATCATACCGGGGAGGACGTACAGCCCTCCGCAGTCGAGGACATCGGTATCATCGGTCGCTTCGAACGAGGTAATGATACCGTTGTTGACGGTCATCGTGTCGCAGTCGAAGCGGTTGGTCGCACCGTTGAGGATGGTTGCGTTTTTGAGAATCATACACAGGTCCGCCTTTCGTTATACCATATCGGATCAGTCTTCATAAGGACGAATGCGCAGAGAAGCACCGAGGCGGTCACAGATCGCCTGACAGCGTGCCTGCTCTTCGGGGGTGGTGACAGGCTCACCGACCACCGTCATCATCACGTGCGGGACGTAGGCGGTGCAATCCTTTGTGAAGCGAAGCATCGCGTCGTAGGAGCCGATGCCGAACTTGGGACGCACCACCGCCGCGTAGTCCTCGGCGTTTGTCGCATTGAGGCTGACGGACACCGTGTCGATCAGCCCTTTGAGCTTGTGGGCGGTCGGCTCACCGTGGATCAGATCGGCAAGGCCGTTTGTGTTGATGCGCAGAGGAAGGTCGCAGTGCGCTTTCAGGTAGGCGGCGACCGCCAGCAGGTCGTCGAGACGCTCGGTCGGTTCCCCGTAGCCGCAGAACACGATCTCCTCAAAGGCGGAGAGATCAAAGCGGCCGATCACGTCGCAGACCTCCTCAACGGTCGGCTCGCGCTCGAGCCACAGCGGATCGGAGCCGTAGACACCGTCGGCGTTTTTGCGCAGGCAGAAGGTGCAAGCGCAGGGGCAACGGTTGGTCATATTGATGTAAAGTCCTTTGCGGACAGGGTAAGCAACGGTCATCATAGAATCAGTCCTCCGTGTAATTTATACATGATGTCGGATGTGCAGTTTGTCAAGGGCGACGGCGGCGATCAGAAACAACCCGCCACTGAGGACACACTGGGTGATATAGCCCGGGATGCCTGCAAGCGGAGCGACCATGTTGCCGCAGAGCATCGCATCGTAGAGATAATACCCGCCGATGCAAAGCAGAAAGGCGGGGAGCAGTGCCAGTGCGTTGCGCGTGCAGAGCACCTTTTGGGTGCGGGAGGAAAAGGCGAGCACCGACAGCGCCTTGATCACCGCCGAGGCGGGGGCCCACAGCGGGAAGCCCGTCAGGCAATCGGCAAGCACCGCACCCGAGGCGCCCGCGGCCGCCGCGTAGGGACGTGGCAGAAGGCAGGCCGCCAAAAAGAGAAAGGCGTCTCCGATGTGGGTATAGCCCGTATGGGACGGGATGTGAAAAAAGGCGGTAAAGACGTAGATCAGCGCGGCAAACAGCGCGGAAAGACACAGCCTCTGTAAGCGTTTCGATGGCATAACAGTCGTCCTTTCTTTCTCAAAGCTCCGTCAGGAATTCTTCAAAGCACAGGCCGTCGGTTTTCGGGAGCCCCAGCTCTACCGTGCGGCGCAGTACCTTCGCGATAAAGGCGGAGGCGTGCACGACGGCCTCGGTGAGCGGTACGCCGTTCACGGTGTCGGCGGTGAGCATCGAGGAAAACACATCCCCCGTGCCCGAGCGGCAGGGGCCGACCTTGTGCTCGCGGTGAACGAAGGGGGCCTTGCCCGCTTCGTAGACGAAGTTTTCGAGATCCTCCCCGCGCTCCAGTCCCGAAATGACGATCTTTTTCGGGCCGCAGGACGAAAGCTGTTCGCACAGCGCGTACAGCATCTCGCCGTCGGCATCGGGCGTATAGGGCGTATCCGTCAGGATGCACGCTTCGGTGAGGTTCGGCGTCAGAATGTCCGCGTAGGGGAGGAGCGTTTTCATCGCTTCGGCGAGGGCGGGATCGTAGGTCGGGTAGAGCTTGCCGTAATCGCCCATCACGGGATCGATCACCGTGACGGTGCGGTCGGTCACGAACAGCTCAAAAAACCGCTTGACGATGTCGATCTGGGCGGGGGAGCCGAGAAAGCCCGTCAGGATGCCCTCAAAACGCAGGTCGAGCGCCTTCCATTCGTCCATATACTCGTTCATATGCGCCGTGTAATCGGTAAAGAAAAATCGTTCAAAGCCCGTGTGATTGGAAAACACGGCGGTCGGCAGGGGACAGCATTGCAGCTTCATCGCGGAGATGATGGGGATGGACGTCGCGAGCGAGCAACGTCCGAAGCCGCAGAAATCGTTGATCACAGCGACCTTGCGCTGACGGTTGTGAGGCATAATGTCGATCCCTTCTTGCTTTTTTGTCGAACCTACTATATACTATATTTGGTGATATGAAAATAGTCAGAAAAGGAGAAAAATATAATACCAGATGAAATATGCAGTGGATAAATCCAAAGCGGTTCCCGCCTACCTGCAGTTGTATACACAGGTGCGGGAGGATATTGTGAAGGGTGTCTATCCCTTCGGGACAAAGCTCCCCTCAAAGCGGTTGCTTGCGGAGGAGGCGGCGGTGTCGACGGTGACGGCGGAGCACGCCTATGCGCTCCTCAGCGAAGAGGGATACGTTGAGCCGCGGGAGCGAAGCGGTTACGTCGTGATCTTTCGCGCGGAGGACGGCTTTACGGAAACGGCAAGCGAACCGTTTGCGGCGGCGGTTCACCGCGCCGAGCCGTCGGAATTTCCGTTTTCGGTGCTGGCAAAAACGATGCGTCGGGTGCTCAGCGATTACGGCGAGGGGATCCTGGAGCGCTCGCCCAATGCGGGATGCGAAGAATTGCGACGGGAGATCGCGCGCTATCTCAAACGGCGGCAGGGACTGTCGGTGTCGGAGGAGCAGGTGGTCATCGGAGCCGGCTCGGAATACCTGTATACCCTGATCGCGGAGCTGCTCGGGCGCGACCGCGTCTACGCCATCGAGTCTCCCTCGTATCAGCGTATCGAGCAGGTGTATTCGGCGGCAGAGCTGACGCTGGAGCGTTTGCCGCTTGGAGCGGACGGCATCGACAGTGCGGCGTTGCGTCGGTCAAAGGCGGATGTATTGCACGTCTCACCCTATCGGAGCTTTCCGAGCGGCGTCACGGCGTCGGCTTCTAAACGGCACGAGTATCTGCGCTGGGCGGGAACGGGCGGTCGCATCCTTGTGGAGGATGATTTTGAATCGGAATTCGCGCTGGCAGACAAGACAGCCGATACGCTGTTTTCGCTGACGCCTTGTGACAATGTGATCTACTTGAATTCCTTTTCGAAAACGGTGTCGCCCGCTTTACGTGTGGCGTATATGGTGTTGCCGGCCCATCTGACGGAGCTGTTTTGCGAGAAGCTCGGGTTTTATTCCTGCACCGTCGCGACCTATGAACAGCTGGTGTTGGCGCGCTTGCTGGCGAACGGCGATTTTGAACGGCATATTCACCGTGTGCGCCGTCGTTTGCGCAACGAAGCAAAGGCGGTTGCGCAGGCGGAAAAACTGTGATATACTGAATATGTATACTATATAACGGAGGTGAGGGTGTGGCAAACGAAGCGCTTGTCAGTGTCTGTATCAATTGTTACAACGCGGAGGCGACCATTGCGCATACGCTGGCATCGGTTCTGCGGCAGACGTACCGTCGCCTGCAGGTGATCGTGGTGGACGACGGCTCCGTTGACCGTACGCGGGAGATCCTCAGCGGCTTTGACGATGAACGGCTGACGCTGTGCTTCCTCGAGCAAAACGGGCATATCGCCAACGCCAATAACGAGGCGCTGTCCCGCTGTGAGGGGGAGTATATTGCGCATCTGGATGCTGACGATGCCTGGTTCCCCGACAAGCTTGAGAAGCAGGTCGCGTTTTTGGAATCACATCCGGAATACGGCGCGGTGTTCGCGGTTTCGGAGGCGGTGGACGAAAACGGACAGCCTGTGGAGGATGACCGCTACCGCGCGGTGAACAAGCCGCAGGCGGCGATGCTTCGTACCCTGCTCACGGACGGGAACTTTTTAAACCATTCGTCGATGCTGGCCCGCAAGGCGGTGATCGAGCAGGTGGGGCTTCACGACGTGTCGCTTGTGTACTTACACGATTTTGATTACTGGGTGCGGATGTGTCTTGTCTGCCCGATCTACGTGCTGGAGGAGCCGTTGCTGCAGTACCGTATTGCGGCTTCGAGCAACAGCAACCGCGAGATGACGCGGGAGCGCTTCGGGGCGCATATGATCGAGCACGCCCGCATTCACGACCGCGCGATCCGACAATGTCCCGATGCGTTGTTTTCGGAGGCGTTTGCGGATCGTCTGCGCCGTCCCGATCTGCCGCTTACGCACGAGCGTACGGAGATCGAAAAGGCCTTTGTGTTGTTGACGACGCTGACGCATCTGCCGCAGAATCCCGCTTTGGGACTCGGAAGGCTGGCGGAGCTGATGAATATACCGCGCTACCGCGCGATGCTTGCGGAGGAATATGACCTGACCGCACGGCAGTTTTACGCGTTGCAGGAGGCGGTCGTGCTCCATAACGAAGCGGAGGCGACGCATTACCGTAATCTTGTGGAGATCGGCAAGGCGGACTATGCCGCGCTGCAGGCGCAACAGGAAGAGGAAAAAGCGAAACTCAGAGCATCGCTCGCCGCTTCGCGGGAGCACGAGCGTCAGCTGGAGGACAATCGTCTCCGTCAGGAGGCGGCGCTGACGCAAGCGCACAACGAGCTGGCGCAGATCCGTTCGTCCCGCTGGTGGAGACTCGGCGCTCCCTTGCGGCGGTGGCAACGCCGACGTCGGATCGACCGCACGGCCAAGCAACCGCGGCTGAAGGACGGTACGGCCGCGAAGGCGATTGTGGTGCTGTACGGCTTTTTCGGGCACAATCTCGGAGACGATCTGTTTTTTGACCGCTTGTTAACACGGTATCCCGATACCGTGTTTGCGGTGTTTGACGCTGAAAATTACGAGGACTTTTTCGCCGCGTATCCGAATGTGTACAGCTACACCCGTCGGGATGCGGCGGTGGCGTCGATCGGTGAGAGGTTCGAGGAGCTGTTGCTCTCGAAGGCGGATGCCGTGGTGCATATCGGCGGTTCGATCTATCAGCAGGTCGGCGATTGGGAAACGGATATGCGGGTACGCGAAAAGCGGTATGTGCGGTCACGTCCCTTCTTCTCGATCTCGTCCAATTTCGGACCGTATCACACGGAGGCTTACCGCGCGTTCTGGGAAAAGCAATTTGAAAAAGCGGGCGATATCTGCTTCCGCGATACGTATTCGGCTTCGGTATTCCCGCAGGTCGACACGGTGCGGTATGTTCCCGATCTGCTGTTCTCTCAGCCGCTTCCCGCCGTCCGGCGAGAGGAGAACCGCCTGTTTGTATCGGTGATCGATCCGTCCTCGCCGCAACGTGCGTTCAGCGAGGAGCAGAGCACGCACTACTACCGCTTGCTGACGGAGACGGTTACCCGTTGGCTGGAGGACGGCGGGACCGTCAACCTGGCGGCATTCTGTCCCTATGAAGGGGATATGCAGGCTGTGCAGACGGTGAAAAACGGGATTCCCGAAGCCTTGCGGGAGCGGGTGATCGAAACGATCTACACATCGACCACAGAGGCGATCCACGGTGTGCTGGATGCCCTTTGCCGCAGTTCTCACGTACTGGCGACGCGATTCCACGCGATGGTGTTCGGCTTGACGTCGGGTGCGGCGGTGGTGCCGATCTGCTACAGCGATAAGATGGATCATGTGCTGGAGGATATCGGCTTTGACGGTACGGTGCTGTCGATGAAGACGATCACGGCGGTGTCGACGGAGGAGCTTCTTGAAGCGCTTCGCACACAGCGTCCCTTTGAGACGGCGGACGTGCAAACGGCGGCTTCGGCACAATTTGAAAAACTGGATGCATTCTTGCGGCAAAAGGGTGCGGCGGTGAAGGAGGAAACGGTATGAAGCGTTTGACGGCAATCATTCTGACGGTGGCGCTTTTATGCGGATTGCTGACGGTGCATACGGCGGCGTTTGATCCGTATACGGTTTATAAAGGCGCGGAAGGGTGTCGCCTTGTTACGCTGTCGTTCCCGCAGTCACACAATCCGTGGTTGCTTTGGAACGTCAATTTCGAGACACACGCGGGCGGTCGGGTGCTGGAAACGGCGAAGGATCACCCGAATCTTTTGGGGCAGACGGCGGTGCCCGTGTTCACCTTTGAGGGCGATCGCGTTACCTTCAACGGGGAGCTTCTGACTTCGGGCGAGACGGCGGTCACGTTGCTCGCCGAAAACGAGCTGATCATATACGGCAACGGTACCCGCGCCGAATATCAGGTGAGCATCACCGAGGAGACGAACGGCATCCCCGTCGTGCTGATCGATACCGACGGGGCGGCGATCCCCGATAAGGTGAATTATGTCGATACGGCGATCACCGTACTCGGTGCCGAGGTGTACGGCGGCGAGGATCTGTATGCGGTGACGGGCGGCATCAAGCTGCGCGGCAACTCGACGATGGGCTACGACAAGAAGCCCTACCGCATCAAATTCGATAAAAAGCAAAACGTGTTCGGACTCGGCAAGGCGAAGAGCTGGGTGCTTCTTGCAAACTATCTCGATCCCGCCTCCGTCCGCAACGACGTTGCCTACGGCTTTGCGACACGGCTGAGCACTCTCACCGAGGAGCAGACGGGCTTTCGGATGTATGTGCCGCGCACCCGCCCTGTTGAAGTGTACCTCAACGGCGAGTACCGCGGACTTTACGACCTCGGCGATCACGTGCAGGTGGATGAAACCCGCATCGCCATCGACGAAAGCGGCGATGAATTCGATGACAACGACGTCCAGCTGTTCCCCGAGGGCAACGTCGGCTATTACCTCGAGATCGAAGACGGCTCCCGCGTCATTCCCGAATGGTACAAGGAGAACGCATACTACGTGACCATCGACAACACGGGCGGTACGGGCTACGGTGCCGTGTACACGGGACGGCTGGATGAAAACGGCAACGCGGAATCCTATCAGGGACCGTTCACGCGGCTGTACGTACAGCTCAAGACGCCCGAGCTACCGTCCGAGGAACAGCTCGACTATATTCAGGACTATCTGCAGACCGTCAACGATCTGATCCTCGCGCAGGACGAGCGCGTGTGGGATTACATCGATATGGACGGCTTTATTGACTGGTATCTCGTCAACGAGATGTTCAAGAACACCGACTCCGCCTTCCTATCCTCCATCAAAATGTTCAAGGATAAGGACGGCAAGCTGTCGATGGGACCTGTGTGGGACTTCGATATCGGCGCATCGGCGGTGTCCTATAACGGCGTGTCGGATCCGACGGGCTGGCTCACCCGCAGTGACGGCCGTTGTGGCTGGTATAAGGCGCTGTTCGGAATGGAGGAGTTCTCGTCTGCCGTCGAAGCGCGCTGGGCCGCTCTGCATGAGGCGGGTATTCTCGATGCCGTATTCACGGATATCGATCGTCTTACCGTATATCTTGAGGAAGCGGGCAAGCGCGATTATACGATGTGGTATGAAAACTACGTCAACGCCGTGAACAACACCGGCTGGCTTCACGTGGACGAAAAGGTGCTGTACAGCGATCAATGGATCGAGCAGGTGCAGATCCTGCGTGCGTTTATGCAGGGACGTATCGCGTGGATGGATACGCAGTTCGGGTATACGGCGTCGGCGGGGCAGGTGATCGGCGGCAAGCCGTCGATCGTCGGCCGTCCCGAATACGGCTACACCCTTACGGCGGATCCCGTGTCGGTCACGCCCTACGGCGCACGGCTGAATTATCAGTGGTATGCGGACGGTACGGCGATCAGCGGGGCGAACCGCGAGAGCTTTACGCCGTCTGTAGAGCATATCGGCAAGGAAATCACCGTCAAGGCAATGGGCGTCGGGAGCTACAGCGGCTCGGCAACGAGCGATCCGCTTCTCCTTGAGCGTACGGAATACCTCTATAAGACGACACAGGTCCCGCCGCTGATCCGCAAGACCGATACGCTGATCGAGGTGTCCCCGCGTGAGGGGTACGAGATCAGTGTGGACGGCGAGAACTGGCAGACGGACGGACCGTTTACGGGCCTTGAACCCAATACGCTCTATCGCGTTGTATATCGCCACGGTGTGGTGGAGGAACGCGAGGGCGGTCTGGCGGGCGAGCCGCTCTACGTCATCACCGATCCCGCGGAGCCCCCCTCGCTTGTGGGAGATATCAACCTCAACGGCACGGTGGATACGATGGACGCGCTGTTGCTCTACGGTGCGACGGGCGGCGGACGCACCTTGACGGATGAACAGCGCGCACTGGCGGACATCACGGGCGACGGCGTTATCAATATGATGGATG
>JAFQMR010000209.1 GCA_017396175.1 Clostridia bacterium | reverse complement strand
GCGGCGGTCGGATCTGAATGTGCCGTCAAGGCGCGCAAAGCCCGCCGCCGATGTGCCGGGATTGGTTTCGTAATACCAGTCGACATTGGCGTTGTTCGCATAAGAGAGGATCGACACCGAGCCGTACAACACCACATCCGTGTCGGGCGTTTTGCCGGCAATGGGATACTGCACGTCACACACATCCAGCTCCGTAATGCAATCCGCCGTGTCGTACTCGGCATAGAGCACCGCCGCCGTATCCGACAGGGAATAGTAGCTTGTCGCCTCGCCGTTGAGATAGTTTGTGCGGTTGTCGAGGTTCATGCGGCGGCCCGCAGGCGCCGTCACGCGCACCTCGAGACGGTACACGGTATCCGCCTTGAAGGTGTCGGTCGGCTCAAGCGTGCCGACCACCGCGCCGTTTTCATCCAGCTCACACCACGTGACACCGCCGAACTGCGTATACGCGCTCTCGACGCTTGCCGTGAAATCGGGGTGTTGTCCCGGTGCGGGACGCATCACATCCTCCACCTCCGCATAGTCGGTCACGGACAGAGAGGCACTGCTCTTCACCGCGTCAAACACGACCGAGACGGACGCGTAAGAGCCGTGACCGCGAGCGATGAAGCCGCTGTCGTCAAGCCCCGAATACGGATCGGAGCTGCCGTTGACCGTCACGGTGGGGAGATCGACGATCCCCGCGTACGGATAGACGGGAACGACCTTTATATACGCCACATACTGCGTCCCGACCGCAAAGGTGTCGGTATCCGACAGCTTCACGCCGTCCTTCGTTTCCCAGACGATGCTGTCGATCTGCAGGCGACGGTCGCCGCCGAGCGACGCGGTGCGGCACGGGCGGTCTCCCTCCTCGGGCGGAACGAGTCCCACAATATCAAACGCCGCGATCGGATCGGGACGCTCGCTGATCGTCGCATAGAGCGCATACGCCGCCATCTTCTTCGAGGACAAGACATAGGCATCGGAGGCGATACTGCCCTTGGCCGTGAACGTACCGTCAAAGCCGGTCCCGTCCGTCAGGAAGTCGCGAAGCGGCCCTGCCGACAGCACGGGCATCACGATGTACTGACAGTCCAAAAGGAAGCAGTCGCCGTTCTCCATCACACGTTCTTCGCCGCTTGTACCGATCTCCACCCAATTCAGGCGGATCGTCTGCTCCGTCACGGTGGGGCTGTCCTGATAGCGATAGGTCAGCGCACCGCTCCAATCGGGGGTTTCGCCCACAAGGGGGGCCTGCACCCCCGACAGCGTGATGTCATCGATCACCAACCGCTCCGTTCCGCAGGCGGGAAAATCAAAAACGATCTTCACCGTCTGCGCCGGATCCACGTCATTGAACGGCTCGACGCGGGCGGGGAGCCCGTTGACGGTGGCTTTCACGTGCGAAAGGCACATACCGTCGAGGTCGATATAGCTCAGCCACGTATCGGGATCGATCACCGTTTTGCAGTCCACAAGCACCGCCACCGAGTAGGACACTCCCGCACGGGCGTAGGAACCGTTCGGCACGCTCTCGCCGGTCGTGCGGTTGATCCATTGCACGCCGTCATAGAAGTTGTCCGCCGCATCGGTATAGCCGCTGTATTCAATATTCGTGCCGAAAATGTCGGGGGTGTGGGAGAGAATCTCCCCGCCGACGGGATATTCGATCTTCACGCGGATCTCATCCTCACAGCCGCCGACGCTGTCCGCCGAGGCACACGCAAAGGTGCGGCTCACCTTCAGCACCCGCTCGGGATCTCCCTCCTGCTCCGAAATGTCGTCCATCGGGAAGCCGTTCACGGTCGCCGCCACGGAACCGACCGAAAAACGGTAGGGATCGTTTGCGCGAAGCTGAATCATCAGGGTATAGGCCTTTCCCTCTTCAAAGACATCCGTCTCATCAAGGATGTAAAAGGTCTCGCTGTTGTACCACGCAACACCGCTAATAAACGCACTGCCCGCATACTCATCGGGGCAAAAGCGCTCCTCGTCATACGCAAGCTCAAATACGGGATGCTCGCCCGCGACGGGGTACACAACGCCGCCGAGCGTCACATCGATGATATCGGCGGGCGGTTCCTCACACGCCTCAAAGGTGTACGACACCATGCAATTGTACAGATCGCGCTCTCGCGAAACCGTTTCCGTTTGCCCGTTGACCGACACGGTCAGCGAAGACGCAAACCGATAATATGCCTGGTTGTTGACGGTCACATAGATGCGAAACGTGTAGCGGTGCCCGAGGACAAAGCTGTCCCCCTCTTTCAGATACAGACCGTCCGTCTCGTCATACCAGCTGACACCGTGATAAAAGTTGTCAAATACGGTCTGCTCCGTATACGCCCGTACACCGTACACGGGGGACGACACGGGGTGGACGTCAAAATCCGCCTCCCGTCCCGCCATCGGCGCATCGACCGAGACGGAAAGCTCCGTCAGCTCGGTCATCGTCGAGGCCGACGCCGTCAGCGGCACCGTACCGCAAAGCAGGGCGACGCAGAGAAGCACCGCAAACCACCGATTCACTCGTTTCATAGCTTGTACCTCCCGTTTTATATACTAAGGGATTCTTCTTTTATTCTACACCATCTGCCGCCGCTTGTCCCCACCCTTTTATAAAAAAGGGGTGGGAAACGCCAAAAAGTGTGGGGTTCGGATACGAGAAAACGAACAGGGCCTCCCTGTCCGTTTTCTTGTATCGTTATTCGCCGCGGGATAAGAGCGCCGTAAACGCGCAGTGCGCCGCGTAGACGTCCAGCTTCGACACCACCTCAAAGGGCGCGTGCATCGACAGCACGGGTACGCCGAGGTCAACGGTATCCACATCGAGGTTCGCGATATACTTGGCGACCGTGCCGCCGCCGCCGATATCCACCTTGCCGAGCTCGCCGATCTGCCAGACGACCTTCGCGTCATCCATAATGCGGCGGAATTTACCCATCAGCTCCGCCGACGCATCCGAGGTATCCCCTTTACCGCGGGCACCCGTATACTTCGTCAGCACCACGCCGTGGTTGAGCTTTGCGCAGTTGCGCGCCTCCACCACTTCGGGGAACAGCGGATCCAGCGCCACGTTCACGTCCGCCGACAGGCACATCGACTTCGACAGCACGCGATGGCCCTTCGTGCCGAACGCGGCGGCCAGCTCCTCGATAAAGTACGGCAGGAACGCCGACTGCATACCCGTCGCACCGTCCGAGCCCGTTTCCTCCTTGTCGGCCAGCACCGTCACCGCCGTATAGGTCGGCTTGTCGAGCGCGAACAGCGCCGTCAGTGCAGGATACGCGCATACGCGGTCATCGTGGCCGTAGGAGCCGATCATACTGCGGTCAAAGCCGACATCTCTGGCGCCGAAGGCGGGCGTGATCTCCAGCTCCGCCGACAGAAAATCCGCTTCGACGATGCCGTATTTTTCGTTCAGGATGTTGAGCACGTTCAGCTTCACAAGATCACTGCCGTCCTCATCGCACAGCGGACGCGAGCCGATCAGCAGATCGAGCGATTCGCCATCGATCAGCTTCGTGGCGGGACGTTGCATCTGCTCGGACGCAAGGTGCGGCAGAAGATCGGTCACGCAGAACACGGGATCGGCGGGATCCTCTCCGACCTTCACCGTCACCGTTTCGCCGTTCTTCTTGACGATCACGCCGTGCAGACTGAGCGGCAACGCCGTCCACTGATATTTCTTGATACCGCCGTAATAGTGGGTATCGAAATAGCACAGGTGCTGGTTTTCGTACAGCGGGTTGGGCTTCAGGTCAAGGCGCGGCGAATCGATATGCGCCGCCGCCACCGACACGCCCTCCTCAAGAGGCGCCGTACCGATCACCGCGAGCATCAACGCCTTGCCGCGGTTGTTCAGGTACACCTTGTCGCCCGCCTTGAGCGGCATACCCGCCTTGAAGGGCACAAAGCCGCGGGCCTCCGCCTCGCGTACGGCAAAGCTCACCGCTTCGCGCTCGGTCTTGACTTCGTTGAGAAACGCCTTATAGCCCTCGCAGTAGCTGTCCGCCGCCGCGATCTGCGACGCGTTCATCGAACGCGTCGCGTCGGTCGGCTTGTAGGTCAGCGACTCTCGAAGCTGTTCCGCTCTGGTTTTTTCTTCCATCGTTTATGACTCCCCTTTCGGATTAGCGTAACAGGAGATACCCGAACCTGCCGCTGATATTGTGTGTTTTGCCTTTAACGGCGTTATCCTCCTTGCAAGGCGTCAGCCTTGCGTCGTCGTCTGCCTTGTAAAAGCCAAAACATCCGAATACAGCGGTCGGAGATTTTTTGGCAGGATAGGGTATCGAGATGCAAGGAAGGCGAACGAAGAATACTGTCGTAT
>JAFQMR010000208.1 GCA_017396175.1 Clostridia bacterium | reverse complement strand
CTTTTTGTGACCACTACAGAATATGTAAGGCTTTCAGCGCTTGCTCGGTCAGTGTGCGATCAACAGGAGCAGCGGACTGTATTGCCTGTTGCCACACAGTGCGCTTAAAAAAGAAGCCTTTTACGATGCGATGGGCGGCACAAAAGGGGTAAAGCCACAGGCGGCCTTTCAGCACGGGATACCGCACGGCCATGGATTCGTGATCAAAGCAGGTGTTGTCAAGCCATCGGCGAAAACGGGTTTTCGGTACGGCGGTTGCCTTTATGGCGCGGTGGGTATCCGTGTTGCCGAAGGCGCCGCTTCGCAATATCAGTTCTATGACGTTGTCCATGGCGTCAGAGGATGGGTTACCGTCGAACAGGATACCGTTTACGGTGAGTACAGCTTGCTCAAAGGCGCGAAGCTCGAGGTCGTCGAGCCACTGCACAACCACTAAGCGGTCGGTCACTGCTTGTGATAAACGGTAGAGGTCGAAAAACAGCCGCACACCGGCACCTGCATACAAGAGGTGCTGATACAGATGGAACAGCGCGTAAACATAGTGCTCGTTGACGGTGAACGGAACTGTACCCAGGCGCTTGAGCGTTCGTCGCTGTTTGCGGGAATAGCCTCCGAGTGTGGTGTGAAGTTCAATGACGGTGCGCGGAGGCTTTACAAAGCAGATGTCCCCGTTGTGTGCGCCGGCTTGCGTGAAGTGAACCTGCTTTAAAATCTCGGCGGCGACAGGGAGATCGTCGCTGTTGATATAGAGATCCGTATCGGTTGCGGTACGGATCCAGCCGTCGGGATATACCGCCTGAATAGCGGCTCCTTTCAGCGGTAACGCACATATACCTGCGGCGGAGAGCCGATCAAGCACATCGGCGGTGATCAGATCGTTCTTGGTTTGATGAAAGGCGGCAATATCGGCGACAGTATGAAGCGTATGATACGTGTCACTGTCAGCGCCTACGGTGCGAAGTGCGCTGCTGATCAAGGTTTCAAGGCGGTGTGCTTTTGAAAAGCCGAGGAGTTGTGCACTGTCGGGTAATAACTCTACAGACAGCGGACGACCGCTTGCGGCATCACCGAGGAGGCGGCAGGCGGTGAGTGCAACGGAAAACGAGAGTGTACTCATCGTATGCGCCTCCCAATACGGACAACGGTTTGCAATAAGCGCGTTGTGGGTTTTGATAAGCACCAGAGGCGACTGTACAGGCGGTAACGACGGGATGTCACATACAGGGTGTGTCCGTTACGCGTGAACGCTGTCATGACACCGAGAATCTGTGATGGGGTAACGGTTTCGGCTTTGCGGTCGTTATCTCCGCGCGCAAGGAACACATCGCCGTCCGTGCGGATCAGCCGATGAAGCACCAACTGACCGTTTGCACGGCGAAAGAGGATAACATCCCGCTTGCGGTACGTTTTACACGGTTCGATATAGACCGTGTCGCGGTGGTCGGAGAGAAGCGGTTCCATACTATGGCCGTGAACCGTTGCGGCATAGAAGCCGTTTTCGGTGAGAAGCTGTTCGGGGTTATTCATCGAGAAGCCCTGCCTCTCGTGCCTCGTTCAGAAAGCGATCAATATCCGCAGCAGCCACCGCTTGATCAACCGCAAAGTGTTCTGTGAGAGCGGTGATCAGGGCATCGCGAGTGGTGCCGGTTTGCAGTTGTTCCCATACAAAGGCGGCGGTTTTATTCAGGGTGATCAGTGTGTTGCGCGTGTCGGCAAGCTCGTCGACCGAAACCGCGATCCATTGGTCGGCAAACCGACGGAGTGCAAATCCGTTTTTGATCTTCATAGAATACCTCCCGTTTGGGTAAACGCGGCCTCTGCGGCCGACATAGATAAAGGGGCGTACAACCGATAGCACGGGACAAGGCTTATAAGCTGTTCGAGAAGCGACAGAGTCTGAAGTCGCTCTTTCTCGGATTTCGGGTAACGGAC
Organism: Clostridia bacterium; assembly: GCA_017396175.1. Taxonomy (GTDB): domain Bacteria; phylum Bacillota; class Clostridia; order Oscillospirales; family Acutalibacteraceae; genus RGIG1959. The sequence continues at coordinate 1,024 of JAFQMR010000208.1, read as the reverse complement.
AGCCCGCAGAAGATGCGGTAACATCTCAGACGGACTGAGCGGTTCACAACGGGCCATGTCGCTTCTTGTCAGCAGAAAGAGGCCTTTAAGCGGTGCAAAGGCGTTTTGCCCGAGCCCCTCCTTGCCGCGCCATGGGCCTCCGAAAGCCATTACGCCGTCTTTTCGGATATGTACAAGCAGTCGGTCGCCGTTCAGAATTTCAGCACGGCCTGCAAACCGTTGTTTCCACAGCCGAACATGTGTGGTTTTTCCCGTTCCCGACGGGGCGACAAAGGTGTAGGCATGTCCGTCCATTGTAACGGAGGCGGCGTGCAGGACAAGGCGGTCAAAAGCGGGCAGCTGCGCACTGACGGCACGCAACAGTGCCGCCGCTTCCCGTACGCCGTTCGTCGCCGCAGGAAGGCGGGAAAGCTCCTCTTGCATGGCGGACGGTGACAGGTGAAGCGTCAGATGGGCTTCGCCCGCGGTCTCGAAAGGTGTCAGCAACGCGGCGGTATCGTCATACTGCGGCTCATAAGCAATATTCAGATCGGCAAGTCGGTAAACAGGCATAAGAAAGCTCCCCGCATAAAAGAGAATAGCCCCTGTCGGTACAGGGGCTGCGGTGTATATCACTGAAGCGATGACCAGTCGATATAGCTGTTGTCGTGGATGCTGTAGACATGAGGGCCGTCATCAAATCCCGAGACAGTAATGACATCCTCTTCGGGAATCTCGCGAATATCCATTTTGATCGGTTCATACGCTTCTTTCATAGCGACCCTCCTCAAACCATATTTTTATCATTATACGCCGCGGCATACGAAAAGTCAAGCCTTGACACCTTGGGGCATTATCCGATTTTTTGCCGCATTTATCACACTTCTTTATCTATATTGACTATTGTATTTCGATAACTATAAGCGTAAAATTAAATTTAATAATATATATTTTTGAAACTTATTATATATTCTTGAAACGGAGGAAGGTCTATGTTCAGGAAGTGGATTGCGGCGTTGATGACGTTGGTGCTGATGGTATCGAT
>JAFQMR010000207.1 GCA_017396175.1 Clostridia bacterium | reverse complement strand
GCCGACAATCGGAGAATCGTCCCGCAAGCACGTAATTCCGTCGTCTTTAAGCCAGTGATCCGTCGAATCGTACCACACCTTATACGCAGCCACGGATAATGCCAAAGCTATCATAACCGGATAAATATAGTTCACAAGCTATCTCCTCTCCAATTGCCTTATATTTTAGTATAAAAGATTCCGATACATAAGTCAACCGCCCTGTTGTTCACAATTCTTTTTCAAATCAGGCCCGGGTGTCACTATTTTTCAACTGAAATACTGAAACAATATATTGATTCTGCCGGAGCCGAATCCGTACTCGATGTGCTGATCTAAAGTCGTATCCGCCTCTTGACAGCATCCGACTTCTGTTGCTATACTTCTTATAATACCTTTGAAGTGCGGGAGGTGTGCCTATATGAAATGGATGGTTTTAACGAAATTATTGTCGGAGTTTATGTTGCTTCTTGTATACGGAAGAAACTGGAAAGATCGCTTAGACACCTTAAAAATCTGGGTTCCGTCACTTCTTGCATACTCTGCCTTCGTTTGGCTTTTCTTTCTGATCATTCTCCCACTCGAACCTCAATGGTTTATCATCGGCTATTGCCTTGTGTACCCTGTCCTTATCGCTGTATGGGCAGTCATCACAAGAATCAAAAAATGACGGTTAACAAAAAAAGGAGTACACAGACTATGGATACCGCTCGTATTTTCTCGCACGTGGATCACACCGTTCTCAAGGCCGTCACCACCACGGAGGATGTGATGGCGCTCTGCCGTGAAGCGATCACCCACCGAACAGCCTCCGTCTGCATCCCGCCGCGCTTTGTCAAGGCGGCAAAGGACGCATTCGGAGAGGCGTTGACCGTCTGCACCGTGATCGGTTTTCCGCTCGGCTATCAGACGACCGCCGTCAAGGTGGCGGAAACCGCCGATGCCGTGGCGGCCGGGGCTGACGAGATCGATATGGTCATCGCGCTGGGTGACGTCAAGGAAGGACACTTCGACGAGGTGACTGCCGAGATCGCCGCCGTCAAGGAGGCGTGCGGCGGCAAGCTCCTTAAGGTCATCATCGAAGCCTGCTACCTGACCGAGGAGGAAAAGATCGCCCTGTGCCGCTGTGTCAGCGATGCGGGGGCAGACTTTATCAAGACCTCCACGGGCTTCGGCACGGGAGGCGCTGTCCCCGCCGATATTGAGCTGTTCAAAGCCCATATTGACGACGGCGTCCGCATCAAAGCGGCAGGCGGCATCCGTACCCGCGAGGATATGGAGCATTTTCTGGAGCTCGGCTGTGACCGCATCGGCACTTCGGGTGCCGTGGCGGCGTTGACGAAAGGATGATTTTGAATGATCCGACGCGTTTTCTGGTTGGTCGCCGACAGCTTCGGCATTGGGAACGCTCCCGATGCCGAGGACTTTAACGACAAAGGAGCGAACACGCTTCGCTCCTGTCTGCAAAGCGGACGCCTGCACGTGCCGACGATGCAGGCACTCGGTCTGTTCAACATCGACGGCACGGACGGAACACCGTGTGCGTCCCCTATCGGTGCGTATGCGCGCCTGCAGGAGGCCTCCAAAGGCAAGGACACCACCATCGGGCATTGGGAGCTGTGCGGTCTTGAAAGCAAGCATCCGCTCCCGACCTATCCCGAGGGTTTCCCGCCCGCCGTCATCGAACGGCTTAAAAGCGCATTCGGGCGCGACATCCTCTGCAACCGTCCGTACTCGGGCACCGAGGTGATCCGCGACTACGGCGAGGAGCATCTTAAAAGCAGGGCGCTGATCGTATACACCTCCGCAGACAGTGTCCTGCAGATCGCCGCACACGAGGCGCTTATACCGCTTGCGGAGTTATACCGCTGTTGTGAAGCGGCACGCGCGATCATGCAGGGCGAGCACGGTGTCGGCCGTGTCATCGCGCGTCCGTTTTGCGGCAATGCCGAAAGCGGCTTTGTCCGCACAGCGGGGCGGCACGACTATTCCCTTCTGCCGCCGCAGAAAACGCTTCTCGACCTCCTGAAGGAAGCGGGGCGCGAGGTGATCGGCATCGGCAAGATCCACGATATTTTTGCAGGGCAGGGGCTCACCCGCACCATCCGCACGGCCAATAACCGCGAGGGGCTATCCGTGACCGCCTCCCTGCTTGACGAGACGTTCGCGGGGCTCTGCTTTGTTAACCTCGTCGATTTCGATATGGTCTACGGTCACCGTCGGGATATAGACGGCTATGTCCGTGCCCTCAACGAGCTGGACGAGGCTCTTGCCTCGTTTTTACCGCGCTTACACGCCGACGACCTGTTGCTTCTGACTGCGGATCACGGCTGTGATCCCGCCTTTCGCGGCACCGACCACACGAGAGAAACGGTACCGCTTCTTCTGTACGGAGACAGGGTGCCGGGCGCCCTGAATCTTGGGACACGGGAGAGCTTTGCGGATGTCGGTGCGACCGTGGCCGACCTGCTTCGCTGTACGCCGCCTCCCTGCGGCACATCCTTTGCAAAGGAGCTGATCCGATGATGATCGACAAGCACGCTCTGCTTGATGCCGCGTTGACGGCACGGCAAAATGCCTATGCCCCCTATTCGCGATTTGCGGTCGGGGCGGCTCTGCTTTCGGAGGACGGGCGGGTGTTTACGGGCTGCAACGTAGAAAACCGCTCCTATTCGCTGACCTGCTGTGCAGAGCGCGGCGCGGTGATGCAGGCGGTCGCCGCAGGCTGCCGCCGCTTTACGGCGGTGGCCGTTGTCGGTGCACCGCAGGGCGAGATCCCGACCGCCCCTTGTTACCCCTGCGGCGCGTGCCGTGAGGTGCTCGTCGAATTCTGCACCCCCGATACGGCGGTGTATCTGACGGGAGAGGATACCACGCTCGGAGAGCTGTTGCCGAAAACCTTTATATTGGAGGGAACGCCCGTATGCGAATGACCGATCTGATCGAACAAAAGAAGCGCGGTGAAGCGCTTTCGGAGGAGGCGATCGCCTTCTGGATCCACGGTGTCACGAACGGTACCGTGCCCGATTATCAGTCCGCCGCGCTCCTGATGGCCATCTGCTTTCAAGGGATGGAGCCCCGTGAAACCGCCGTACTCACCGACGCGATGATGCACAGCGGCGACGTTGCCGACCTGTCGGGCATCGACGGGTTTACCGTTGACAAGCATTCAACGGGCGGTGTCGGCGACAAAACGACGCTCGTAGTCGCACCGTTGGCCGCCGCTTGCGGCTTGAAGGTCGCCAAGATGTCGGGACGCGGCCTCGGGCACACGGGCGGTACGATCGATAAGCTGGAAGCGATCGACGGCTTTCAGACCGCCCTTCCGAAGGAGCGCTTCGAAGCCGTTGTCAGGGACACGGGGCTTTGTGTCATCGCCCAAAGCGGTAATATTGCCCCCGCCGATAAGGAGCTGTACGCCCTGCGGGATGTAACGGGGACGGTCAATGAGCTGTCGCTCATCGCCTCCTCCGTTATGTCCAAAAAGCTCGCGGGCGGTGCAAAAGCGCTCGTGCTCGATGTCAAATCGGGCAGCGGTGCGTTTATGAAAACCAAGGAGGAGGCGGTGGCTCTCGCCAAAGCGATGGTGGACATCGGCATACGCCACGGGCGGCAGGTGCAAGCATTTATCACGGATATGGACCGCCCCTTAGGCTTTGCCGTCGGCAATGCCGTCGAGGTGCTGGAAGCAATCGAAACGCTCAAAGGGCACGGCCCTGCCGACCTGACAGAGCTGTCCCTTTGCATCGTCACGGCGATGCTCACGATGGCGGGGCGCGGTGACGAGGCTGCGTGCCGCCGCACAGCGGAGGAGGCACTGCAAAGCGGCGCGGCCCTTGAAAAGCTCCGCGCGATGATCACGGCACAGGGCGGCGATGCCCGCGTGATCGACGAGCCCCATCACCTGCCGCTCGCCCCCTGCACCCGCACAGTCAGGGCGACAGTGGACGGCTATATCGTTAAAACCGACACCGAAGCGATCGGGCGCACCTGCACCCTGCTCGGCGCAGGCCGCGCCAAAAAGGATGATCCGCTCGATATGGGCGCAGGATTGTTGCTTCACCGCAAGACGGGCGATGCCGTGAATGCGGGAGACGTGCTTTGCACGCTTTACGCCTCCGACGAAGCGCTTCTCGATGCCGCCGAAACCGCTTTTCTGAAGGCGGTCACCGTCGGAGACGCCCCCCCTGCCCCCATCCCGCTCATTATGGACGTCGTGAATTTATAAAAAAAGCACACGACTGTAAAACAGATGCTCCTTGCCCGCGTCATCCTGAGCGTAGTCCCCTGTGAGATACATTCGACTTCGTGCGCTATGCGCACTCCGCTTAACTGACGCTCCAAATCTTTGATTTGGCAAGCGGAAGGTATACATGTGAGCGAAGCGAATCGGACAGTATGACGCACGGGGGACGAAGTCGAAGTTTTGCACACGCATCCGGCGTGTGCAAAACCGCCACAGGCGGGATCTCAGGCAAGGAACGGGCATAACAAAAAAAGCACACGAACCTTGCCTCCCTCTGATGAGGAGTGCCGAGATTCGTGTGCTTTCCTTTTTTACAACAGGACAAAGCCCATCTTCTTTTTCGCTTTGGCCAGCGTGCGGGATGCAAGACGCGACGCAAAGTCAGCACCCTTCTTCATCATCTCTTCAAGATACGCCTTGTCCTTGAGAAGTGCGTCGAAGCGCTCCTGAATGGGTTGAAGCTCCGCGGCAACCGCCTCGCCGACGGCGATCTTGAAATCACCGTAGCCGCGGCCCGCGAACTCGCGTTCGATCTCCTCATAGGTCTTACCCGTCACGGCCGCATAGATCTCCATCAGGTTGTTGATGCCGTCCTTGCCCTCGGCATACCGTACACAGGCTTCGGAATCGGTCACGGCGCGCTTGAACTTACGCAGGATGGTGTCCTTATCATCCTTCAGGGAGATAAACGCATTCTGATTCTCGTCGGATTTGGACATCTTTTTGAGCGGATCCTGCAGGGAGCGCACACGCGCGCCCGCTTTCATAATATACGGCTCAGGCACCACAAAGGTGTTGCCGTAGAAATTGTTGAAGCGGTTGGCGATGTCGCGCGACAGCTCGCAATGCTGCTTCTGGTCGGCACCGACGGGAACGTAGTCGGGCTGATAGAGCAGAATATCCGCCGCCATCAGCGTCGGATAGGCAAACAGCCCGAGGTTGATGTTGTCGGCGTGCTTTTGGGACTTATCCTTAAACTGCGTCATACGCGTCAGCTCACCGAACTGCGTGTTGCAGGCAAGCAACCACGCCAGCTCCGCGTGCTGGGGCACCTGCGACTGGACGAAGATGCCATTCTTTTCGGGATCGAGACCGATGGCGATCAGCAGAGCAAACATCTCCTTGATCTGCTGGCGGAGCTTTGCGGGATCCTGACGCACGGTGATCGCGTGCAGATCCGCCACCGCAAAGCAACAGTCCATCTCATCCTGCATCGCCACCCAGTTGCGCAGGGCACCGAGATAGTTGCCGAGTGTCGGGACACCCGTCGGTTGGATACAGCTCAGCGCCCGCTTACGGCGCTCGACTTGTTGTTCAGACATTTCGGAATCTCTCCTTATTTGATATACTCTTTGGCAAACGCCCCGAGACGCGCAACGCCTTCGCGCATGGCCTCGTTCGTGGGGGTAGAATAGTTTACACGGAAGGTCTGCAGATGCTCCCCCTCGACGTTGAACGCCGAGCCCGGCACGACAGCGACCTTGTGTTCTTTGACCGCCTTGGTGCAAAAATCCGCCATATCGACGCCGTCGGGGAGCTGACACCAGATGAAGAGGCCGCCCTCGGGGCGGTGATACGTGATACCCGCAGGCACCAGATGCTCGTCGAGCAGGTCCATCATCAATTGCGCCTTTTCCTTATAGACAGCACGCAGACGGTCGAGATGCGCCTCAAAATCGCAGGTGGTCATAAACTCATGGCACACCATCTGTGCCCACTGCGTCGTATGCACATCCTCGCCCTGCTTTGCAACGATCATCTTCGCGAGAAGTGTTTTGTTTGCCAGCGCATACCCGACACGCATACCCGAGGACAGCACCTTCGAGAAGCTGCCCGCATACACAACAACACCGTCGTCGTCCAGTGTCTTGATGGCGGGGACATCTTCGCCCGTGAAGCGCAGGTCGCCGTAAGGGTTATCCTCGACGATCAGCACGTTATGCGCCTTCGCCAGTGCATACAGACGGCGGCGCTTCTCCATACTCATCGTCACGCCCGCGGGATTCTGGAAGTTGGGGATCGTGTAGATAAAACGGACGTTCTTATGCTCGTTCAGCGCACGCTCCAGTGCCTCGACGTCCATACCGTCCGCCTCCATCGGCACGCCGACAAGCTTCACGCCGAGCGCACGAAAGGAGTTGAGCGAGCCGATAAAGCTCGGGCTTTCGCACAGCACCACATCGCCGGGGTTACACACCGTCTTGGTGACAAGCTCCATCACCTGCTGAGCGCCCGACGTAATGAGCACGTCGTCCGTGTCACAGCCCACAGCATACTTTTCACGCAGGTAGGTCTTCAGGTGATCGCGCAACGGCTGATACCCTTCAGTCGCACCGTATTGCAGAACGTCGATCGGACGCTCCCGCAGGAGGCGCTCGGAAATGGCGGCGATCTCCGCCACGGGGAATGCCTCGGGGGCGGGGTTGCCCGCCGACAGCGCCACCACGCCGGGGACGCTCGCATATTTTAAAATTTCACGGATCGCGGACGGTTGCAGATCGCGCAGACCGTCGGAAAAGGTATAGTTCATCGTCGAAGAAGCCTCCGTTTGACAATTTTTTTCGAAATTACCTTTGTATTTTACCATTGCTGATTGACTTTTTCAATATAAAAATATAAAATTATAGTATCTGTGAACTGAAATCCTGATATTTCGGAGGTATCTGATGATGAATCCTTTACAGCAACTCAGTGCCGCGATGTTCCCCGACGTGACCGCGACACCTGAGCAGCTTGAAGAGCAATATCCCGCCCGCTCTCTGAAGGAAGGCGCCCGCGTCACCCGCATTGCGCCGAGCCCGACGGGCTACCTTCACCTCGGCGTGTTTTTTACGGCGATGATCAATCGCCTCACGGCGAGTGCGACGGACGGACTGTTTTATTTCCGCCTCGAGGACACCGACAAGAAGCGAGAGGTCGAGGGCGGTGCCGACGATATTCTCACCGGCTTCAACACCTACGGCCTGACGCTGGACGAGGGCTTTGTAGCCCCGAACACGGTAGTGGGCGATTACGGTCCCTATCAACAATCGGAACGCGTCGGCATTTATCACGTATACGTTAAGTCGCTCGTTGAGCAGGGACTCGCTTACCCCTGCTTCTGCTCCGAGGAGGAGCGTGCGGCGGCGCGCGAGACACAGGAGGCGCAAAAATGCCGTACGGGGTATTACGGCCCGTTTGCGAAGTGCCGTGCCCTCTCGCCCGAGGAGGCGCTTTCCCGCATTCAACGCGGAGATCCCTACGTGGTGCGTCTGCGTTCCCCGGGTGACGAAAGCCGCCGCATTGCGTTTGACGATCTGATCAAGGGCAAGATCGAAATGCCCGAAAACGATGAAGATCTCGTGCTTCTGAAATCCGACGGTGTGCCGACCTATCACTTTGCGCACGCGGTAGACGATCACCTGATGCGCACAACACACGTCATTCGCGGTGACGAATGGATCTCGTCCGTTCCGAAGCATCTCCAGCTGTTCCGCGTGCTCGGCTTCCGCGCCCCGAAGTACGCCCACGTCAGCCCCATTATGAAAGAGGACAACGGCGGTAAGCGCAAGCTCTCCAAGCGCAAGGATCCCGAAGCGGCGATGCATTTCTACGCCGAGCAAGGGTACCCTGCGGACAGCGTGCTGGAATACCTGCTCACCATCGCCAACAGCGACTTTGAGGATTGGCGCCGTGCCAACCCCGATGCCCCCCGCTCGAAGTTCCCCTTCAATCTGAAGAAGATGAGCGTATCGGGTGCACTGTTCGATATGAACAAATTGAACGACGTCAGCAAAAACGTCATCGCCGCGATGGATGCGGACACGGTGACCGAGGCGATCCTTGCGTGGGCGGAAGCCTACGACAAGGCGTTCTATCAAAAGCTCAACGCCGACAGAGCGTTTGCAAAGGGACTCTTCGCCATCGACCGCGGCGGCCCCAAGCCCCGCAAGGATATGGCCAAATGGAGCGATGCCCCCGCCTACGCCGCCTACTTCTTTGACGACGGCTTTGACAGCTCGTGGGAGCTTCCCGAGCATCTCACCGCCGCCGATGCGGTTGCGGTGCTGAAGGCTTATAAAGACGCTTACGATCCGACGGCGGACAAGCAGGCGTGGTTTGACGGGCTGAAAGCCCTCTGCCCTGCGCTCGGCTTCTGCCCCGAGGTGAAGGAATACAAAAAGAATCCCGATCGCTACAAAGGTCACGTCGGCGACGTCAGCACCATTGTCCGTCTCGCCGTGACGGGACGCCGCAACACGCCTGACCTCTGCTCGATCATGCAGCTGCTCGGCAAAGACCGCGTGAACGCCCGCCTCGATGCGGCGATTGCAAAGCTCTCGGTGTAATGTAAACCCTTATTCAGGAGGAATCGCGATATGGAAGATAAAATGATGACGGAGGCGGCTCGCCCCTCCAACTTTATTCACGAGATCATCGACGAGGAGCTGTCGGAAGGCGGCCGTTGCTACGGCAAAACCGTCCACACCCGCTTCCCTCCCGAGCCGAACGGCTACCTGCACATCGGTCACGTCAAGGCGCTGTGCATCGACTTCGGCACGGCGGAGAAATACGGCGGTGTGTGCCACCTGCGTATGGACGACACCAACCCGACGAAGGAGGATGTCGAGTACGTGGAGGCCATCCAAGAGGATATCCACTGGCTCGGCTATGACTGGGGCGAGCATTTCTACTATGCCTCGGATTATTTTGATGTGATGTATGATCTGGCGGTCGGTCTCATCAAGAAGGGACTCGCCTATGTGTGCGAGCTGACACCCGAGCAGATGAAGGAAAACCGCGGCGACCTGACGCACCCCGCCGTCAGCCCGTACCGCGATCGCCCGATCGAGGAAAGCCTCGACCTGTTCCAAAGAATGCGTGACGGCGAATTTGAGGACGGTGCGATGACGCTCCGCGCGAAGATCGATCTTGCAAGCGGCAACTTCAATATGCGTGATCCCGCGATCTACCGCATCAACCACGCACACCATCACCGTCAGGGCGACAAGTGGTGCATCTACCCGATGTACGACTTTGCACACCCGATCGAGGATATGATGGAGAACATCACCCATTCGCTTTGCTCGCTGGAGTTTGAGAACCACCGCCCGCTCTACGATTGGGTGAAGGAAAACGTCGACCTCGACGCCGATCCCCGCCAGATCGAGTTTGCGCGTCTGGGCATCAACTATACGGTGCTCTCGAAGAGAAAGCTCCGCAAGCTGGTCGAGGACGGCATCGTCAGCGGCTGGGACGATCCCCGTATGCCGACGCTGTGCGGTCTGCGCCGTCGCGGCTACACCCCCGCCGCCGTGCGCGAGTTCATCGACCGCATCGGTGTGGCGAAGGTGCCGAACACGGTGGAATTTGCCCTGCTGGAAGCGTGCCTGCGCGACGATCTGAACGCGCACGCCACCCGCGCGATGGCGGTGCTTCGCCCGCTGAAGCTGACGGTCACCAACTACCCCGAGGGACAGACGGAAGTGTTTGAGACCGAAAACAACCCGCTCGATCCCGAAGCGGGCAACCACGAGGTCACCTTCTCGCGTCACCTCTATATCGAGGCGGACGACTTTATGGAGGAGCCTGTCAAGGGTTACCGCCGCCTCTTCCCCGGCAACGAGGTGCGACTCAAGGCGGCGTATATCGTCAAGTGCACGGGTTGCGTGAAGGACGACGACGGCAATGTCGTCGAGGTGCTGTGCGAATACGATCCCGAGAGCCGCGGCGGCAACGCGGCGGACGGCCGTAAGGTACGCGGTACCATCCACTGGGTAGACGCCGAAACGGCGGTGGACACGGAGGTGCGTCTGTACAGCTCGCTGTTCAGCGATCCCGATCCCGACGCGGCGGACAAGGACTTTATGGCGTGCCTCAACCCCGATTCGCTGGAAGTGCTCAAGGGCTGTAAGCTCGAATCGGCGTTCGCGGACGCGACACCCGCGCAGAGCTTCCAGTTTATGCGCCTCGGTTACTTCTGTGCCGACGCGAAGGACAGCAAGGATGGCGCGCTCGTGTTCAACCGCTCCGTCTCGCTCAAGGACAGCTTCAAGAAATAAGCCGTATAAGAAATCCCCGATATTCCGTCACCGGAATATCGGGGATTTTTGATGTAATCATTATGCCTTCGAACACTTCACGCACAGCACATAGGCAGCGGCAAAGCCGAGGATACCGACAATCGTGAAATTTCCTGCACCGCTTGTCAGCACCATCCAAAGCTTGAACTCGACGCTCGCCCACGTAAAGAAGCTCTCGCACACCGCGAACACCCATTGCACACCGAGCGCCGTCAGAATTGCCCACGGTTGGCGGGAGACCTCGGGCACGATCCGCGCCACGAGCATCACAGAACCCATCGCCGCAAACGGCATCAACGAAAACAGCACAGCGCGAAGCATAGCCTCGCCCAGATCCAGATAGAGCGAGTCTTCACAAAGCGTACCGATCAGCGCGCCGACCATGGCGATCAGCCACGGCGCCGCTACCAGACAAGCTTCAAGCGGCTTGCGGTTCGCCGCCGTAAAGGTGAGAGCGGCAAGCGACGCACCAAGTGCCACCTGATTGAGAACGTATACCCACGAGTCGTTAAACCATCCGCTGAACAAAAACAGCAGAATCCACAAGGCGGCAGCTAAGGTCGTGCCGAGCGCGACAACATTGCGGGAAAGGAGCATTTTCATCAGATTGCTCGTCTCCTTTTTATTTGGTGCCGAAGATGCGGTCGCCCGCATCGCCGAGGCCGGGCACAATATAGCAATTTTCGTTCAGCTTTTGGTCGAGTGCCGCACAATAGACAGGCACGTCGGGATGTGCTTCCGTCAGCGCCTTCATGCCTTCGGGTGCCGCAATGACGCACATAAATTTGATGCTGCGGGGATGCTTTTCCTT
>JAFQMR010000206.1 GCA_017396175.1 Clostridia bacterium | reverse complement strand
GCTGAAAGGAGTCCTTTCAGCGCGGTCTGTTGCGGTTTCTAATCGTTCGAAAAAGGGGAGAGCGAAACGCCCGTTGGCTCCCTTGTGTAAAGGGAGGCTTCGCATCGCCTTTGCGTATTTCGTATGTATGATCGATATCGATCCGGTTCGCAAACGTACAAAGCTATGAAACGTGCGGTAAGCCTGTCAGCGTTTGTTATCCGTTGACAAATCCGAGCTGTCCGCCGCTCACCGTCATGCGGCACATATCATAGCCGCCGAGATACGCAAGCGCCGCGGCGTATTCGCTGTCGGAGCGGCTGTTGAGCGAAGCGGCAACAGCGGTAAGATCGTTGCTTTGCGTGCCGTAGGGGGACGATACCGCCGCGCCGTTTTGTGTGCGATAATGATACACGTTGTGATATTTCGTGGAATTGTGATTGACCGAAACGGGCGAAGCCACGGCACCTGCCGAATGGGTGCCTGTAACATACAGGTTATAGACGTAGCCGTAATGGGAGTAGATCGCACCCGCTTCTTGTTCGGCGTCCAGATCCACATCAAACGTGCAGTTGATCAGCTGTCCGTACAACGCACGCACGACCTGCGCACAGACACCGCCCGCAATGCTGCCCTCTACCCGCAGATTGGCGATCACGCCGTAGCAATACGGGAACACGGATTGCTGATTGCCGCCGCTGAGGGCCACCTTGATCGTGTGGCCGTCCCCGTTATAATTACCCGCGAAGGTATAGCGTGTGCTTCCGCCCGCGACGGTGCCGTTATAGCCTTCCACACCCGTCATATCGATATCCGCCGTCTGCTTGAAATACATACCGTAGCCGAACATTTGCGTCGTGTCGGTGGCGGTGGATTTGGCGAATTCGTCGGTGAGCAGTTTGAAATGCTCGGCCGTCGCGATCCGATACGGATCCTCGGCGGTGCCTTGGCCCTCAATGACGTCGAACAGCTGTTTTGAGCCTGTGACATCCTTGATCGTCGGATCGATCACCTCACCGCCCGAGCCGCCGTAGGGGACGGTCGGGATCAGAAGACAAGCGGCGGGAATGATGCGCCCGGTGGAGATGTTGTAGCCCGTGTAGAGAATGTAGTCCTTGTACACATCCACGATATAGCCCTCACTGCCGTAGGTGGGGGAGTTGTTGACGCGTCCGTCGGTATCACTGATCAATCGATCGCCGTGGTTGTAGGAGCTTGTCTGCGTACCGCTGCTGACGTGGACCATGCGGCAGAAGGTGTCAAACTGATCGGAATAGTTCTCGTTTTCATAGAAAGTCAGGTGAGTGTGACCGCTCATCATAATGACTTGCTTATACGTTTCCAGCAAGCCCTTTAACCGCATCGTCTGGGTGTACGATTCCTTAAAGGTGATCTTTCGGGTATAGTCACCGTTATAGCGGTCACCGGGGCTCCAGTTCCAGAACGGTGCATGCTCGATCAGGAAGATGTTCGTGTCGGGCTTGTTGAACGTCGCGAGTGTCTCCTCCAGCCAGTCGATCTGCGCCTTTGAGAAGTTGTCGTAGATCGCGCTGTCGCTCGGCCCTGACAGCTCCTGCGCCATAACGATAAACACATTGTCGCGGTCGCTCGCGGTCTTGCCTTCCTTGACGACATAATAATACGGTGAGCCTTCAAAGGGGTGCACCTCGTCCTCGCCCGAGGTATACGCCGTAAACAAGCCGATCGTCGAAGCGGTGTTGCCGTGATTGCCGATCGCTTCGTAGACATTCGCAAGCGGGATATCGGACGCGTTGATGGCGTCGATATAATAGCCGTACTCATAGTCAAGGTTGGTGTCACCCGTCATATCGCCCGTAATGATCACGCTGTCGACCTCGTGCTTCGAGAAGAAATTCAGGGTGTTTTTCCACTTGGCTTCCGAGCCGAAGCCGAGTCCCTCGAAGTTGATGTGAATATCCGATGTCGCGCCGAAGCGATACTGCAAACGGCCAAGCTCCAACTGCTTTTCGGGGTTCAGATCGATAATATCCACAGCGGTTTCGATGCTCGGATGATCGGCCAGGAAATAGCCGTCGCATTCAAAGACCGCGAGCTTGGTCGCCTGAGGCGGCAGATACGCGCCGTCCTTCACGGTATACGACACCGTATTGCCTGTGATGGGAATACTCGCCACCTCATCATACTCTTTCAGCAAGCCGTACGTGTTTGCGTAATACACCAGATAATTGCCGCTGGTTTTGGTGCTCGTTGTGGGCGTCACGGTGATCGTTCCCTGCGCAAACCCGGCCTTATCCTGTTCGTCGCCCGTGAAGGTGTAGGTCATATCCACTTTTTCGTCAAATTCGATCACCGCCAGAGAAGGAGCCGCCATATCGCAAACCTCCCGATCACTGAGCATCATATGGCCGATAATCATCGTGCCTGCCGCTTTCGGCTCAATGCAGATCGTCTGCATAGCGACCGTTTCGGGAAGCGCAGAACCGTCCCACGTGTAGCATCCGTTGGTCCAAAGCGCATTGCTCCCGTATTCGCCTGCCGGAGCGGGATCGCCGAAGACATCGGAAAAATCGCCGTTCGTGTCCAGCCGCTTGCCGTTCGTCTCATCGTAGAATGAAATGACAAACGGCACCGTGGACGAGACCGACAGATGTGTCCATTGCAGAACGGACGCGTCATAGACGCCGGGACCGCTGATCGTTACCCGACCGGAGGCGGTAGAGGAGATCAGCCAACTGCCGTCGGCCTGTTCGGTCACGGCGGCATTTTCGGTGGAGGTGATATTGTTGTAAACGAGCAGATCGATCTCTCCGACAGGCATCGGTATGCTTCCTACAAGAATCAGCAGCATATGACGCACATCGGTGGTATTCGTATTTCCGTCGCGGTTGATATCGACAAGAAGGAGCTGCTGTTCATCAAGCTCCGTTTTGCCGACCAGATTCAGAAGTACATCGCGCACATCGGAGGAGGTCAATTTGCCGTCGCCGTTGACATCGCCTGCGGCAGGGGAGGGGACACAGTCTGCCGCTCCTGTCAAAACGGGAAATGCTGCTGAAAACACCGCTGTGATCATCAAGGCGGCCGCCAGCAGGAGAGATAAAAGCCGAACACGGTTCATACACATATACGCACGATCCTTCCGTTTGCTGTTTTTGCTGTGGGATATCTTCTGAATTCATTATAAAGCATTTGCTTTGCAATTGCAAGACGGATCATCGGGTTGACATATGTGTAACGGCGGCGTTGATTTGCGCCCTACATCTTTTCATTTCCTTTGCCGTGTGATATAATCGGTTCGGAAATCACGGATTTGCAGGGGTGAGAAAAATGATTGTTCTGATTACAGGAGCATCGCATACAGGAAAGACAGCAACCGCACAAAAACTGCTTGAAACATATAAATACCCGTATTTTTCAATAGATCATCTGAAAATGGGGTTGATTCGCAGCGGTAATACGAACCTTACGCCGCTGAGTGAGGATAAGGATTTGACGGCATACTTATGGCCGATTGTCCGTGAAATGGTGAAAACCGCTATCGAAAACAAGCAGAACCTCATTGTCGAAGGCTGCTATATTCCGTTCGATTGGCAGAAGGATTTTGAAAGCGAATACCTAGAGAACATCCGGTATTACTGTCTGATAATGAGCGAGGAGTATATCAGAAACCGCTTTGCCGACATAAAGAAATATGCAAACGTCATGGAAGACCGTTTGGATGATGAATGGTGCACAATGGAAAGCGTACTGGCGGATAATGCAGAAATCTTAGCCCTCGCGAAAAAGCATCATGTGAACTATATTCTGATCGATGATAAATACGAGATCCATATTGAGATCGATTGATACCTTCAAATAACATCAAGCGATTTCAGCCAAAGGATAAAGTGTACAGAACGTTCTTTTTTATTAGCGAAATTCTCGCGTTCGCGACAGCTAAATTTTACTTCGTAAAGCGAAATCATGGCTTCGCAATAGCGAAATTAAATTCGGCCTTTAGCCGGGCGAAGCCCAATTTAGCTCCGTCAGGAATTTCGCTGACGGAGTCAATTTCGCTCGGCGTAGCCGACTTTAGCTGAAAAAGCCGTGATTGCATTGCAATCACGGCTTTTTCATGGCTCGCAGGACGAAAATAGATACGGGGTGAGCGAAATCGAAACCCGCTCAAAACGGCTTTGCGAAAAGGGGGGACGTTTTTTTCACTTTATCGGGCGGTGATTTTTACGCACATTTCGCCGTGTTTTGCCCTTTTTACCGTAAAAAGGCGGCGTATTTAGATACACGCAAAGCAGATCGTTACCGTTGTACCTTCTCCGACGTTGCTGTCGAGTTGGATCGTGCCGCCGTGATACGCTACGGCGTGTTTTACAATAGAGAGCCCAAGACCGGTTCCGCCGGTTTCTTTGGAATGGCTTTTATCCACACGGTAGAAGCGTTCGAAGATGCGGCTCTGATGCTCGGCAGGAATGCCGATGCCGGTATCACTGACAGAAAGAACAATGTTACCCTCTGTGTTTTTGAGGTCAACAGTTACCTTACCGCCGTCTTTATTATAGCGGATCGCATTGTCGCAAAGGTTATAGATGATCTCATAAAGATATCGGCGGATACCGTTCATTACGCAAGGCTCCCCGTTTAAGTGAAGCTCTACCTGTTTCTTCGCCGCTGAAACGGTCAGCACCTCAATAACCTCGTTTGCCACATCATAGAGGTCAACCGATTCGGTGACAGGTCCGCTGTCCTCGTCAAGCTGAGAAAGACGGATGATATCGTTGATAAGCGAAACAAGTCTGGTGGCTTCGTTCTTGATATTACCAACAAAACGCTTTGTATCCTCCGGCTTTACAAGACCGTTTTCGAGAAGCTCCGCACTGCCGATAAT
>JAFQMR010000205.1 GCA_017396175.1 Clostridia bacterium | reverse complement strand
TTATCAAGAGTGGCGGAGGGAACAGGCCCTGTGATGCCCGACAACCTGCTGTGAACGCAGTAAGGTGCCAAATCCTGCGGGTAAAACCGAAAGATGAGACTGTTTTGATGCCGTTCGGTTTTGTCCGAGCGGCATTTTTTGTAGTATACGAAAGGAGTTTTATACTATGGCTACACATTTCTTTACATCCGAATCCGTGACAGAGGGACATCCCGACAAGGTGTGCGATCAGGTGTCCGATGCGGTGCTTGACGCGATCCTTGCGCAGGATCCCGAGGCGCATGTTGCGTGCGAGACGGTTGCGACGACAGGCATCGTGATGGTGATGGGTGAGATCACGACGTCGGCTTCGGTGGACATCCCCGCGATCGTGCGCGAGGTCACCACCGACATCGGCTATGACGGCGCCGATGAAGGCTTTGACGGCAATACCTGTGAGATTGTGGTGCGTTTGGACGAGCAGTCGCCCGATATCGCGATGGGTGTGAACGACGCGATGGCGGTGCGCGGTCAAGAAGCCGACCGTTACGATATGACGGGCGCGGGTGACCAGGGTATGATGTTCGGCTACGCGTGCGACGAAACGCCCGAGCTGATGCCGCTTCCGATCGCGCTGTCGCATAAGCTTGCCCGCCGTCTGACAGCGGTACGCAAGGACGGCACGCTTCCTTATCTCCGTCCCGACGGCAAGACGCAGGTGACGGTGGAATACGACGGCGACAAGGCCCTCCGCGTGGAGACGGTCGTGGTATCCACTCAGCACGATGCGGCAACGGAGCTTGAGACCATTCGCCGTGATCTGATCGAGCACGTGATCCGCCCGATCATCCCTGCGGAGCTTCTCGATGACAACACGAAGATCCTCGTCAACCCGACGGGACGCTTTGTGGTCGGCGGACCGCAGGGCGACAGCGGTCTGACGGGACGCAAGATCATTGTGGATACCTACGGCGGCCGTGCCGGTCACGGCGGCGGCGCTTTCTCCGGAAAGGATCCGACGAAGGTGGACCGCAGTGCCGCATATATGGCGCGCTATGCCGCAAAGAACGTCGTGGCGGCGGGCCTTGCAAAGCGCTGTGAGCTGCAGCTTGCTTACGCCATCGGTGTCGCGGAGCCTGTGTCGGTGTTTGTGAATACCGAGGGCACGGGTATCGTGTCCGACGACAAGATCGCACAGGCGGTCAAGACGGTGTTTGATTTCCGTCCTGCGGCGATCATCGATACGCTGCAGCTTCGCCGTCCCCAGTATCGTGCCGTGGCGGCGTACGGTCATATGGGGCGTGAGGACGTGGATGTCTGCTGGGAAAAGACCGATAAGGTCGAAGCATTGAAAGCGGCCGTTCAATAAACAGTAAAAAGCCACGGCAAAGGGGCAACCTCTGCTGTGGCTTTTCGTTTTACGGATAACAAAAAACGGACGGGAACTCCCGTCCGTTTTTTGATTTACAGAAATTACACCACGCCTTGCGCGAGCATCGCTTCCGCGACCTTTTCGAAGCCGGCGATGTTGGCACCCGCGATCAGGTCGCCTTCCATGCCGTACTTCTTCGCCGCCGCGACCGAGGACTCGAAGATGTCCTTCATGATCTGCTTGAGCTTCGCGTCGACTTCTTCCGCCGTCCAGCTGTAACGCATCGAGTTCTGCGACATTTCGAGGCCCGACACCGCAACGCCGCCCGCGTTGACCGCCTTCGAGGGAGCGATCACAACGCCGTTCTGCTTGAGGTAAGCAACCGCTTCGGCGGTGGTGGGCATATTGGAGACCTCGACATAGTACTTGATGCCGTTTTCGACGATCTTCTTTGCGTCGTCGAGATTGACTTCATTCTGCGTAGCACAGGGCATAATGACGTCGACCTTGCGGCCCCACGGCTTCTCGCCGGGGAAGAAGGGAACGCCGAACTTGTCGGCATACGCCTTGACCTCGTTCTTGCCCGAAGCGCGCATCTCCAGCATGAAGTTGATCTTTTCATCGGTGGTGACGCCCTCTTCGTCGTAGACATAGCCGTCGAGGCTGGACAGCGTGACGACCTTACCGCCCAGCTGAGCGACCTTCAGCGCGGTACCCCACGCGACGTTACCGAAGCCGGAGATCGCGACCGTCTTGCCCTTGATGTCTTCGCCCATCGACTTGAGCATCTCGACGGTGTAGTACACCGCGCCGAAGCCCGTTGCCTCGGGACGGATCAGCGAACCGCCGTAGGGACGGCCCTTGCCCGTCAGCACGCCGACGAACTCGTTGCGCAGGCGCTTGTACTGGCCGTACATATAGCCGACCTCGCGCGCACCGACGCCGATGTCGCCCGCAGGCACGTCGGTGTCCGCGCCGATGTGGCGCTGCAGCTCGGTCATAAAGCTCTGGCAGAAACGCATCACTTCGCCGTCGCTCTTGCCGGCGGGATCGAAGTCGGAGCCGCCCTTACCGCCGCCCATGGGCAGGGTGGTCAGGCTGTTCTTGAAGGTCTGCTCAAAGCCGAGGAATTTGATGATGGATGCGTTGACCGTCTTGTTGAAACGGATGCCGCCCTTGTAGGGGCCGATGGCGGAGTTGAATTGCACGCGGTAGCCGCGGTTCACCTGCACCTTGCCGTTGTCGTCAACCCACGGTACGCGGAAGAAGATCTGGCGCTCGGGCTCGACCATACGCTCGATGATGCCCGCTTCCTGATACTTCGGGTTCTGCTCGATGACGGGCTCGAGGGATTCGAGAACCTCGTAGACCGCCTGTTGGAACTCGGGCTCGTTCGGGTTACGCGCTTCGACATCGGCGTATACCTTTTTCAAATACTCATTGTTCAACATAAGGATGCCTCCTACAGTAAAATTGATGATGAAGCGTAAGCTCTTGCTTGAATCGATTTGAAGCTTTCGTTTCGCAACGTAGTCAATTATAGTCGCTTTTTTCGGGTTTGGCAAGCATTTTTTGCAAGTTTTTGGATCGGATTATGCAAAAAATGAGTTTTTGTGCCTGTATCACCCCGTATTTATGCTTCCTCGACGAAAAATCGGTGATACCACACAAGGAAGGTATACACCGTCCAGATGCGGCGGCTGTTGTCCTCCTTGCCCGCGCGGTGACGCTCGAGAAGCCGCATAAGAAGAGCGGTGTTGAAGTATCGCTCTGCCGCCTCGCTTTCGAACATCGTCTTGACGGTATCGTACCAGCGATCCTCCTTCAACCATACGCGGATGGGGACAGGGAAGCCGAGCTTGCGCTTTTGGTACCATTTTTCGGGGAGCTTGTCGGCGGCGGCACGGCGCAGGGCGCGCTTGGTGACGTTCGGCCGGACGGTGACGCGGTGCGGGGTCGGGATGCGTCCTGCCAGCGTCATTACGTAACGGTCGAGATAGGGGACGCGCACCTCAAGGGAATTCGCCATACTCATCTTGTCCGCTTTCAGCAGGATATCGCCCGCCAGCCACATATGCAGATCGAGATACTGCATTTTGGTGACGTCGTCCTTGTCCTGCACCTTGTCGTAGATCGGGCGGCAAAGCGTCTTCGGAGCGGGCGCACCGACGGGGTGCTTGAGCAGGCGGCGGCGCTCCTTCTCGGAAAACATATTGGCACCGCCTATAAAGCGGTCTTCAAGGCGCTTGCCGCGTCGCACGAGAAAGTTGATGCCGCGCTTTTGCGGCAGGCGGGCGGCAACGGCACCGATCAGGCGGCGGAGCGGAAACGGGATCTTGTCGTAAGCGGGCATCTCGAGCGGCTCACAGTAGATGTTGTATCCGCCGAACAGCTCGTCAGCGCCCTCTCCCGACAGTGCCACTTTAACGTGCTGTCGCGCGGTGCGGCAGACGAAGAACAAAGCGGCGGCCGCCGGATCGGCAAGCGGCTCGTCCATATGATACTGGATCGTTGAAAAGGTCTCCCAAAACTCCTCGGGAGTGATGATGTGGCTGTGATTTTCGACACCGAGCAGGTCGGACAGCTCTTTGGCGTAGCTGATCTCGTTATAGTGGCTGTCGCCGTCAAAGCCGACGGTGAAGGTCTTGTCCACATCGGCTGAGGCGGCGATGTAGCTCGAGTCGATGCCGCTCGAGAGGAACGAGCCGACCTCCACGTCGCTGACCTTGTGAGCCTTGACGGAATCGGCCATCACGTCGGTGATCGCTTGTGCCCAGTCCTCCTCAGAGTTGCCCTCCTCGGCACAGAAGGTCGGCTCCCAGTAGCGGGAAACGGTCATCTCACCGTCCTGCCAACGGAAGAAATGGGCGGGCGGGAGCTTGAACACGTTTTTGAAAAAGGTGTCCGTACCGACGGAGTATTGGAACGAAAGGTAGTGCTCAAGCGCTTCCTCGTTCAGCTCCTTTTTGAAGGCGGGATGCGGCAAAAAGCCCTTGATCTCCGAGCCGAACAGCAGACCGCCCTCCATCCGCGCATAATAAAACGGCTTGATGCCGAAAAAGTCTCTGGCGCCGAACAGGCTTTGGCGGTCCTTATCCCAGATGACAAACGCGAACATCCCGCGCAGCTTCGGAAGAAGCGCCTCGCCGTATTGCTCATAGCCGTGGAGAAGCACCTCGGAATCGCTGTGCGTCTTGAAGATGTGCCCCGCCTGCAAAAGCTCCTCGCGGAGCGCTTCGTAGTTATAGATCTCGCCGTTGAACACAAGCACAAGTGAGCCGTCCTCGTTTTCAAGCGGTTGCGCACCGCCCTCAAGGTCGATGATCGACAGCCGTCGAAAGCCGAGCGCCACATCGCTGTCGCAATAATATTGCGCGTCGTCGGGGCCGCGGTGAGCGATGCGGTCGGTCATCTTTTCGAGTACCTCGCGGTCGGTCGGGAGTCCTGTATAGCCGATAAATCCGCACATAAGCGTGAAACCATCCTTTTTTTAAGTCTAAGTATAGGAATATTGTAGTCAATGCGGTTGTCGCTGTCAAGCGAAACGGTGCGGTTTTTGTCGGAAAAACTGCGACGGTGAAAAACCGCTTGAAAAAAATAGGCGGTATGGTACAATGAAACCGTAAGGATTCTTCCTTGCTTATGATGTATAAAGGATAGAAAGTATACGGAGGTGTATCGGTATGAAAAAACGGCTGTGTCTGATTCTGAGCTTTTTGTTGACGCTGGCGGCGTTTGCCGTTCCGCAGACGGTGCTTTCGGCGACCAATGTACAATCGGCGGAAAAACCGTATTTCCGGTATAAGCTCAACGGGGAGCAAACGGTCTCCGTTTTCTATGTCGATGACAGCACCTGCCCGTCGGGTGAGGTGCTCGTTATCCCTGAAACACTCGACGGCTACACCGTGACAGAGGTGTATCTTGGGGGCTCAGGTGAGCGCGACAAGCGTCTGGTACTTCCGAAAACGGTGAGGGCACTTGCAGGATTTTCGCTTTACGGGGCTGACATTACGGAGCTGTATCTGCCTGAGGGGCTGGAGACGATCTCCTATCATGTGTTCCACGGCGGGAACAGCATCGTGATCCCCTCAACCGTGACCTTTATCGATCAGCGCGCCTTCGGCTGGGGCGGTACGCCCACAACGCTGACGGGGCAGACACGGGCACCGGGCACGATCGTAAGAACGCCCGGCTTCACCGTCTATTCCGACGGCAACGAGGTGGCGCGTGCCTACGCGGCCTCGGACGGGCACGCCGATGTCGATCTGAGTGAGTATGAACGCGGGGATACGGATCTGAACGGCGGGACGGATATGATGGATGC
>JAFQMR010000204.1 GCA_017396175.1 Clostridia bacterium | reverse complement strand
GATCCGATGCTTGCCGCCCGCCTGAAGGAAAAGTGAACATCCGATTAAAAAACAGACCGCGCTGAAAGGAGTCCTTTCAGCGCGGTCTGTTTTTTTAATCGGATGTTCACTTTTCCTTCAGGCGGGCGGCAAGCATCGGATCGGGTGTGACGTAGAGCGTCTTCTGATGCTCATAGATCACCATACCGGGCTTAGCGCCCGAGGGCTTATGCACGTGCTTGACAAGAGTATAATCGACAGGCACCTGCGACGAGGAAGCTGCCTTGGAATGGGTAGCGGCGAGGATCGCCGCCTCTCGGATCGCCTGCTCCGTGGGCTCCTGTCCGTCGGTAAACAGCACGGTATGCGAGCCGGGGATATCCTTGACGTGGAACCACAGGTCACGTCCCCTCGCCGTACGCAGGGTGAGCTGATCGTTTTGCATATTGTTGCGGCCGACCGCGACGGCAAAGCCGTCCGCCGTCCGAAAGCGCATCGGCCCGAGCAGGGCGGGCGCTTTTTTGCGTTTGTCGGTCTCACGGATATACCCGCTTTCCGAAAGCTCCCGCCGCACCTCGGCAAGCTCCGCGATCGATGCGGCACGCGACAGTGCATCCAGCACCGAATCGAGATAGCGAAGCTCCCTTTCGCCCGCTTCGATCTGCTCCTTCAGCACGCGTTCGGCGGTCTGCGCCTTGCGGTATTCCTTATAATACTTTTGTGCATTCGCGGCGGCATTCAGCGCGGGATCAAGCGGCACAATGATGGAAGCCGCGTTTTCGTCATAATAGTTCACAAGCACCGCTTCCTTCGCGCCCGCAGGCACGGCGTAGGTCTGCGCCATCAGCAAATCACCGTAGAGGCGCTTTTGCTCGCGTTCCGCAGACACCGCCAGCTCCTCCCGCTGACGCTGAAGCTTGCGCTCCACACGCGCCGACGCGTTGACAAGGAGCTTCAGCATATCGTGCGATTTGGCGCGCAGGCGCTCCGCTTTATCCTTTTCGCTGTAAAAGGCTTCAAGCAATTCGGAGAGGCTCTCCCGCTCCGCTCCGACCGCGGACAATCCGAACTGCGTAATAAGCATATAGGAAAACGCCGACGGCACGCCGTCCGACGTACGCAGAAGATACGGCACACGGCGTTCTCCCGTCAGGAGCGTTTTACGCACACGGTCAATATAAAACCGTAAGCGCTCCCATTCCTCCTCCGTCAGCTCGTCACAGGACTTTTGCTGACGGCGCAGAGTGAGCGACGCGATCTCGCGGCAGACAAGCGGCGAGAAGCCCTGCGTCACGCCGAGAAGCGCACCCGACAGCTCTCCGCCGCGTCCGCTTCGCACAGCGGCTACGATGGCCTCGCCGTCGTATTCGAGCGGTGACAGGCGATTGGTAAAGGGTGCAGGCGGTGCGTACGGCACGTTCGGCAGGATCGGCCGTATGTCCGACATCGCAAAGTCGACACGCTTGATCGCATCGACCACCTTGCCACCCTCGATCAGCACAATGTTGCTGTGCCGTCCCGTCATCTCACAGCTGAGCGTCAACAGCACGTGATCCCCGAGCTCGTTGACGCAATCGAAATCAAAATACAGTACACGCTCGAGCCCGTCCTGACGGATCGCCGTGAGCTTACCGCCGCCGAGCCGTTTACGGAGCAACATACAGAACATCGGCGGAGTAGACGGGTTTTCGGGTGTTTCGGTCACAAGATGCACGCGCGGCGCTTGCACGCGTGCCGACATATACAGCTTATAGGTGCCGCTTTTACTGCGCATCGCCAGCACCAGCTCCTCCCGCGAGGGCTGATGGATCTTATCGATGCGGGCATCCTGCAGATGCTCGCGCAGTTCCGCGGCAAGACAATAGACAAATCCGCCGTCCAGTGCCATCGGGCGGCACCTCCTTTCTTAGACGGTCTGATACGGTGCCGTGCCGAGAAACGGCACGACCGTCAACGCGGGGAACGCATCCCGTAAACGGGCGCACAGCGGCTCGACAACAACGTTCTCCGTCGCGTAATGTCCCGCAACGACCGCCGTCAGCGTGTCAGGGAGCGCGATCCATTCGTGGTGCTTCATCTCCCCTGTCAAAAACGCATCCGCCTCCGCTTCGGCGGCAAAGTCACCGCCACCGCCGCTGACAAGCGCCACGGTGCGGATCGGCTTACAGCCTGCCCGCAGCTGTACGGGTGTGCCGAGCGCATCCTTTACAAGGGCGGCAAAGGCTTCGGGTGTCATCACATCGGGCAATTCGCCGACGCGTCCGATGCCGCCGAACGCTTCGCTTACATTCTGCAAACCGATCGCGTTTGCCAGCGCATCGTTGACACCGCCTGCGGCGGCATCGAGATTGGTGTGTGCCGCAAAGGCGGCCATGCCGCTTGACGCCAGCCGATAGAGCGGCGAGGGCGCCGTAAGGCACTTGACGGGGCTGAAGATCAGCGGGTGATGCGACAGGATCAGCTCTGCTCCCTGCTCCTTCGCAAACGCGATCGCCTCCTCGGTGATATCGAGCGTCACGACCACGCGTGTCAACTCCGTTTCGGGATCGCCTACAAGCAAGCCGACGTTGTCCCATTCCTCCGCAAGCGAAGCGGGGGCCAGGGTTTCCATATACTCTGTCATCTCGCGAATGATCATACCGTTCCTCCGTTCATAAAGGCGTTGAGCCGTTTCATCAGTGCTTCAAGAGCGGCCGCTTCCTCCTCCCGACCGCCGCACCGCAGACCGCCGAGCTTGTTCGAAAGGTAGGTGAGCTGTTGCTCCAGATAGGGCCTGCTGTCCTCCGACGGTGTCAGGGCCCCGACGTACGGAAAGAGCGGATCCTGTGACGGCGGCTTGTCGCAAAAGCGGGCCGCCATCGCCGTATAGACGTGGCGTCCGTCGCGGATCACATGTTCTTCCTCTATGGCAAAGCCGTTGGTATCCAACCACGAGCGCAGTTCGGACGCCTTGGTCATCGGCTGTAAAATCAGGCGATAGCGTTCCTGTCGGCACCACGGAGCCTGCTCCAGTATATACACGATCGTTTCTCCGCCCATACCTGCGATGACGACATCGGTCACCTCATCGGAAGAGATGCCCTGTAAGCCGTCACAGACGCGCACCTCCATGCGTTCTGTCAATCCGGCTTCTTGAATATGCTGTCGTGCCGAGGCTGCCGGTCCTTCACCGATATCCGCGGCAATCGCCGATGCGATCCGTCCCTGCCGCATCAGCTCCACAGGCAGGTAGGCATGATCGGTGCCGATGTCCGCAAGCCTCGCGCCGTCGCGCACCATGGATGCGACGCATTGCAGTCGTTTATCGAGCATAGCCCTTCTCCGTCCTTTCACGAAAAAAGCGGACGACCATCATCGCCCGCTTCTTTGATCGCTCTCTTATTTCGAGAAATGTGCGTTCAGCTTCGCCACCAGCTCATCGGGATCGACGCCGTGCACCATGCACGCCTGCTCGATCGTCTCACCGCGAGCCGAGGGGCAACCGAGGCAATGCATACCCATTTCGAGGAAGTAGGGCGCGGTCGCACGGTCCATATCGAGAACATCGCCGATAATCGACTCTTTCGTAATCGTCATAGTGTTATCCATCCTTTCTTATATTCCGAAAACGTATACTGTTATTATACTGCCCCATCCGCCCTTTGTCAATCATACACCGCGAAAAATCTTCTTTTCGTTACAAAAACGCAAAAAAAGGCTTGACGAACCTTCAAAAGGCTGTTATACTTACTATACTTGTGCAAAAACCGTACAAGCATCCTTGCCCCGTCCGAAGCGGCGGGGCCATCAGACCAAGAGGAGGTGCCAATATGCCCACAGTTAAAGGTTCCTACGAGGCGGTTTTCATCTACTCCGCGGCGGTTGCCGAGGACGAGCTGAACGCGCTCAAGGAGAAGTTCCAGACGCTGATCGAGCAAAACGCGGAAATCGGTGAAGTCGAGGAGTGGGGCAAGCGTCGTCTGGCGTATCTCATCAACGATGAGGCCGAAGGCGTCTATGTGCTCTACAACTTCGTCAGCACGCCCGAGTTCCCCGCCGAGCTTGACCGTGTGG
>JAFQMR010000027.1 GCA_017396175.1 Clostridia bacterium | reverse complement strand
CAGGCTGTAAATGTCGGAACGCTCCTGCGTCAGTGTCGGAAGCAGGCGATAGGGATCGGTCTTTTCGGCTTCGGCCTTTGCAAGGATGTTGCTGACCACCGCCGTGACAAGCTCCTCATCGGGGGTTTCCGCCAGCAGGGCAGGCGTCAGGGTTTTATAGGTTTTCATCAGCGCGGCGGCACGGGAACCGTCGGGGCGAAGCAGTATCCGCCCGATCACAACGATCAGCACCACGCCGATCACCATCGCGGGAATCCAATACATCACGGTCATCTCCTTTTTTATTCCACAAGCAAACGGTAAATATCACTCTTTTTCAATCCTGTTTCGGCGGCAATGCGTTTGGCGGCCTCCGACATCGACACACCTTCGTCCTCGATCAAGGCCCGTGCCAGCACGGCGGCTTCCTCGGGTGTCGGCGGGGCGGCCTCTTCGGCGGGCGCTCCGCCGACAATGACCACAAACTCTCCGCGCGGGGCTTCCGCCTCGTACCTTGCGACCGCTTCCGACAGTGTCGTAACGATCACCTCTTCGTGGATCTTCGTCAGCTCGCGGCACAACGCGACAGGGCGATCGCCGAGTGTCTGAAACAGATCCTGCAGGGTATAGGGGAGCTTGTGGGGGGCTTCATAAAAAATCATTGTGCGCGGTTCGCGTCGCAGGCTTTCGAGGTGCTCACGGCGGGAGCGCTTGGATACGCTTAAAAAGCCTTCAAAGGTAAAGCGTCCTGCGGGCATACCCGACAACGCCAGAGCCGTGATGACCGCCGAGGGCCCGGGCACACAGCCGACGGGAATGCCGCGTTCACGGCACAGCCGCACAAGGTCCTCACCGGGATCGGAAATGGCGGGCATTCCCGCATCCGATACCAGCACGCCGTGCTCGCCCTGCTCCATACGGCGGCAGAGCTGTTCGCCTTTTTCGCGTTTGTTGTGTTCAAAATAACTGACCAGCGGCTTTTTGATCCCGAAATGATTGAGAAGCCGCAGGGTGACACGGGTGTCCTCGGCGGCGATGAAATCGCACGCTTCGAGCGCCTCTTTGGCACGGTCGGACAGGTCGGACAGGTTGCCGATGGGGGTTCCCACCAGCGTCAGGCGTCCGCTCACGGCGGTCACCTCCTTTTTGATAGTCTCAGCGGGCAAGGCGGCACACAAAGCACAGCCAGCCGCGTTGTTCGTAGCGGGCTTCGACGGTAAAGCCGCAGGCGGCCAGGGCGGGAAGCACATCCGCCTCGCGGGTGTCGATGATGCCCGATACAATGTATACGCCGTCCTCCTTCACGAACGGCTTGACAGCGGGGGAGAGCATAATGATCGCGTCGGCGACGATGTTCGCCACCACCACGTCAAACTGTCCCTCGACCTTATCCACAAGGTCGCCCTCCACAACGGTATAGCGCGGAGGCGTAAGACCGCTCCGCTCCCCGTTTTCAATGGCGGTTTTGACGGCAAGAGCGTCGATGTCGACAGCCAGTGCCGACTTGGCACCGAGCAGAAGGGCGGCCAGCGACAGGATGCCGCTTCCGCAACCGACGTCGAGCAGGGCGGTGTCCTCGGTGATAAACGCTTCGAGCGCTTCGAGCACCAGACGCGTCGTTTCGTGGCCGCCCGTGCCGAACGCCATACCGGGATCAATGTTCAGCACGGTGCGTCCTTCGGTATCCTCGGCGGTTTCCCACGTCGGGCAGATGAGCAGCTTTTCGCCGATCTTCAGCGGCTTGAAATATTGCTTCCAGTTGTTCGCCCAATCCTCCTCGGAGACGGCGTTCGTCACCACCTCACTGCGGATGCCGTTTGCCTGCAGACGCTCCTGCAGGAACGCGAGCGATTCGGCGGGAACATCCTCGGGGGAGAGATAAAGATGGATCAGCGAGCGGGTGCGATCCTTTTGTAAAAGCTCCTCGTCGATCAGGTCGATATGCGCGATCTCCCGCGCCCCCTCTTCGAGATCGCTGTAATCCTCAATGTATAAGCCGTAAGGCACGAGCATATTGGCAATGTCGGCGGCACGGTCGGTATCCTTGCCGTCCACCGTGATGCACACTTCGGTCCAGGCGTTGCTCATTTCCGATTCCTCCGTTTTATGCGAGATAGGCGGCCATCTTCGAGCAGTCGAGCTCGTCAAACTGCTCCATAAAGCCGCGCAGCTTCGAGGCGATCACAAGGCAACCGCCTTCCTCGTCGCTTTCGATGTTCATCGGCATCACGGGATCGTGCACCGACAGACGGAGCAGTGCCCAGCCGTTGCCCGCGTCGGCGGGGAACGAAATGCGGACACCCTCGGCGCTGTCGTCGGCGACCTTCCAGCCGTTGTCGGCGGCGAACGCCTCAAGCTTTGTAAGCACGTCGGTGCCGTAGGCGCGGAAGTCTGCCGCCTTGATGCCGAAGCGAAGCTCCTTGCCCTCAACGGGTTCCTTGAGCGACGCGATCAGATCGCTGAGCGTCTTGCCCTCGCGGCGCAGACACGCCGCCTTGATAAGGATGCGGGTAGAGAGGTAAGCGCCGTCGTCGAGGAAGTAGTTCTCCTTCAGAGCGGCGTGCCCCGAGGTTTCGATCGCAAGCGGGGCATACTCGCCTGCATCACACAGGCGGATCGCTTCGTTGATCACGTTTTTATAGCCGCGCTTGAAACGGCAATGCTTGCCGCCGAGCGTGTCTTCGATAAAGCTCTTCAGGCCGTCCGAGGTGACCGAGTCGGTGACAACGGTACTGCCCTTCGGCGCGTTTTCCAGCGCAATGGCGGCGGCAAGGGCGACAAGGCGGTTGCGGTTGATCTCGCGGCCGTCCGCACCGACACAGCCCGCACGGTCGACGTCGGTGTCGAAGATCACGCCGAGATCGGCGCCCGCGTTCACGGTCGCCTCGCACACCGAGCGCATCGCGTCGGCATCCTCGGGGTTCGGGATATGGTTCGGGAAACGGCCGTCGGGATCGAGGAACTGCGAGCCCGTGATGTCGGCACCGAGGGGAGCCAGCACGTCGTTTGCGTAAAAACCGCCCGCGCCGTTGCCCGCGTCCACGACGATACGGAAACCGCCGAGCGGATGGTCGTAATCGTCGGCGTTTACGCCCTCGCAGATCAGGTCGCGCAGGCGCTTTGCATATTGCGGCATATAGTCGGTCGGCGTGCAGGAGCCGCCTTCGGCGTCGGTAAAGTCGCCTTTTTCGCACAGCTTGAGGATCGCCGCAATATCCGTGCCTTCCAAACCGCCCGTCGGACGGAAGAATTTCAGACCGTTGCGGTGGAACGGATGATGGCTTGCCGTCAGCTGGATCGCGCCGTCACAGGGCAGATCGAGCGTGCTCATAAACATTGCGGGGGTGGAGGCGAGCCCGCACTCCTTCACCGTCACGCCGCTTTTTACGAGTCCGCGGCACACCGCGTCACGAAGACGGGGGCCCGACAGGCGGCTGTCACGGCCGACCGATACGGACAGGGAGGCGGTCGGCTTGCCGGTTTTCTCGGACAGCCAGGCGGCAAACGCGCGCGCCATCGTTTCGACAACGTCATCGGTCAGGTCGAGCGGTTCGCCCGCCACACCGTCAATGGCGACACCGCGGATATCGGTGCCGCTCTTAAAATGCTTCCAATCGATCATAGATCAAACACTCCTTTTATTCAGCAACATATCGATCACAGCGGCGGCTTGCACCGCTTCTTTGACATCGTGAGCACGAAGCACGGTCGCTCCGCGTAACTGGGCGGCGGTGTGAAGCGCCACCGTTCCTCCGAGGCGCTCCCCGACGGGGGCGTCTCCGCCTGCATACGCGATCACGCGCTTGCGGGAGGCCCCCACCAGCACGGCGTTCGGCAGACCGTCGAGGATATCCTGTAAATGGCGTACGGCGTCGAGGTCCGCTTCCCGTGTTTTGTGAAACCCGATCCCTATGTCAAGGCACACCTGCGAGGAAGCCAGCCCCGCGCGGGCGGCTTCCTTCAGTGCCGTTTCAAAATAGGCGCGGATGTCGGCGGGATGCGCGGCATCCCGCGCCATCATTACAAGTCCCGCTCCGTAGCGGGCGGCCAGTGCGGGAAAGCCGTTTTCAAGACTTCCCGACACGTCGTTCAGAATGCACGCACCGTGTTGTAAGGCGCATTCGGCAACCGACGGATAAAACGTATCGACGGACACGGGGATCGTCAGCTGTCCCTGTAAGGCGGTCAGGACGGGGGCAAGCCGCGCCCATTCCTCCTCTGCGGACAGCAAAGCGGCATCGGGGCGGGTGGACTGTGCGCCGATGTCGAGAATCGCCGCTCCCTCCCGCTCGATCTCGCGGGCGCGTGCGACGGCACGGGCGGTGTCGGTGTAACGTCCGCCGTCGGAAAAGCTGTCGGGGGTGATGTTGAGAATGCCCATCACGGCGGTGGTGGGGAAGCAAAACGAAAACGCCATCGCGGACACTCCTTTCGGGATCAGAGGCGGACGGGGATATCCCGCTCGCGAAGATATTGCTTAAGATCGGTGATATCGATCTCGTGGTAGTGAAAGAGCGAAGCGGCAAGCGCCGCATCGGCACCGCCTGTCGTCAGCGCTTCGGCAAAATGCGCCATCGTACCCGCACCGCCCGAGGCGATCACGGGAACCGACACCGCCTCCGCAATGGCGCGGGTGAGTGCGAGGTCATAGCCCGCCTTGGTGCCGTCGCCGTCCATACTGGTCAGCAGGATCTCGCCTGCACCGAGTGCGACGGCTTTCTTAGCCCATTCGACGGCGTCCAGCCCCGTGTTGAGGCGGCCGCCGTGCTTGTATACGTCAAAGCCGCCGTCCTCACGACGCTTGGCGTCGATGGCGACGACCACACATTGACTGCCGAATTTTTCCGCCGCTTCCGCGATGAGCGCGGGACGGTCGATGGCGGCCGAGTTGACGGATACCTTGTCCGCACCCGCCAACAGGACACTGCGGAAATCCTCCACCGTACGGATACCGCCGCCGACCGTGAAGGGGATGGACAGTTGTTCCGCCACGCGTGCGGCAAGCTCCGTCACCGTTTCGCGTTGTTCATTGGAAGCGGTGATGTCGAGAAATACGACCTCGTCGGCTCCCGCTTCGGAATAGGCGGCGGCAACCTCGACGGGATCGCCTGCGTCGCGCAGGGAGACAAAGTTGATACCCTTGACCACGCGACCGTCCTTAATATCCAGACAGGGAATAATGCGTTTTGCGTACATACTCATCGCCCTCCTTGTTCCACGACGCGCAGGTAGTTTTTGAGGATCTGTTCTCCGACCTTACCCGATTTTTCGGGATGAAACTGTGTGCCGAAGACGTTGCCGCGCTGAACGGCGGAGCAGAAGCGTACGCCGTATTCCGTGGAGGTCAGTACGTCCTTCGGATCGTCGGTAAAGCAGGCATAGGAATGCACAAAATAAACATACGGCTCACGGGGGAGTCCTTCAAGAAGCGGGCTCTCCTTTTCGGCGCGGATGTCGTTCCAGCCCATATGGGGGATCTTCAGTCCTGCGGTATCGGGCAGACGACGCACAAAGCCGGGGACAAAGCCGAGGCCCTCAACACCAACGCCCTCCTCACTGCCGTTGAACAGCGCCTGCATCCCGAGGCAGATGCCGAGCAGGGGCTGTCCGCTGTCGCGGGCATGCTCCAATGCGGGAACAAGGCCGCTGCGACGCAGGGCGTCCATCGCGTCGGCAAAGGCGCCGACACCGGGGAGGATCAGACCGTCCGCCGCCATCGCTTCCTCGGCGGAGGAGGTGACGAAGGTGGGGGCTTGTAAGCGGGCAAACGCCAGCTGAACACTGCGCAGGTTGCCGGCACCGTAATCGAGAATGGCGATCATAAAGAGGTTCGCTCCTTTTTACCTTAATAATAGACAACAGATAAACAAAGTATAGCATAACGGAACGGAAGCGGTCAACGCTTTTCCCCGAAAAATCCCCGCTTACGGTTGACTTTTTACGGTGGCGCTTGGTATACTGCTGATGACGGAGGTGAGGAGATGAGGGGGAAGACCTGTTGCTTTTCGGGACATCGTCGCTTGCCGCCCGAACGGCGGGAGGCGATTGCCGCCGCGACGGAGGCCGCCGTGCGGACGCTGATCGCGGAGGGATTTTGCTATTTCGGTGTCGGAGGAGCCGTCGGGTTTGATACTCTTGCCGCCGAAACGGTGCTTCGTTTGCGGGAGGACTTCCCGCAGATCCGTCTGATTGCGGTGCTTCCCTGTGCCGATCAGGCGGTGTATTGGAGCGCGGAGGACCGCTTTGTGTGGGAGCGGATCCGCGAACGGGCGGATAAGGTCGTGTGCCTGCGGGAGCGATACACCCCCGATTGTATGAAGGAACGCGACCGTCACCTTGTCGATCACAGCGATGTTTGCGTATGCTATCTGACGCAATACGGCGGCGGTACGGGCTACACGGTGTCGTATGCCGTTCGTCGGGGTTTGCGGGTGGTCAATGTGGCGGAAGAGCCGTGCTTTTGAAAATTCCCAAAAAAACTCTTGACAAGTGCGGTTCTTTCCGATATAATAGGCAAGTCCCCATTAAAGGGACCTATACGGCGGTATAGCTCAGTTGGCTAGAGCATGCGGTTCATACCCGCAGTGTCGTTGGTTCGAATCCGACTACCGCTACCATTTTCGGCCCGATGGTCAAGCGGTTAAGACACCGCCCTTTCACGGCGGAAACACGGGTTCGATTCCCGTTCGGGTCACCATTTCGCGCTTTCGCGGCAATCGCCTCGGCGGCGCACATTTGCGCGTATAGCTCAGCTGGTTAGAGCGCCTGCTTCACACGCAGGAGGTCAGCGGTTCGAGTCCGTTT
>JAFQMR010000203.1 GCA_017396175.1 Clostridia bacterium | reverse complement strand
CTCCCTCACCGTCGGGCGTTGAGACGACCGAGCCGACACGCGGAGTTTTGCGCAGGAGATCCTCGTATGAATCCTGTTCGTATTTAAGACAGCACATCAGTCTTCCGCAGGTACCGGAGATCTTGACGGGGTTGAGGGAAAGACCCTGCTCCTTTGCCATCTTGATGGACACGGGCGTAAAATCGCTCAGGAACGTGCGGCAGCAGATCGGCCGTCCGCAGGGGCCGATACCGCCGAGCATCTTTGCCTCGTCGCGCACGCCGATCTGGCGCAGCTCGATGCGGGTCTTGAAGATGCTGGCCAGATTCTTAACCAGCATGCGGAAATCGACGCGGCCGTTCGCCGTGAAATAAAAGATGATCTTCGAGTGATCAAACGCGTATTCGACGTCGACCAGCTTCATATCGAGCTTATGCGCATCAATACGCTGTTGGCAAGTCTTCATCGCCTGTTGCTTTTTTGCCTCGTTTTCGGCGGCACGACGGATGTCGATATCGTCCGCCGCACGCACAACGACTTTGAGCGGCTTATGGAGCGACGCCTCGTCCACCTCACGGTTTTCGATGGCGATCTCGCCGCATTCCTGCCCCCGCGCCGTTTCCACCACGACAACGGTACCCTTGGCGTATTCCACGCCCTTCGGATCAAAGTAATAAATTTTTCCCGTGTTTTTAAACCGAACACCTACGATCTGTGCCATCGGTCGTCCTCCTTTATTGTCAACGCCCCGTTGCCGCACGCAAGCGTGCGCAAAGCAGCGTAATGAGCAAGGTTTGATTCATATTGCGCTTGCGGGATACGATCAGCTCGTCAAGCACCGCCAGCGTTTCGTGAAGTCGTCGTTGCGTAAAGCTGTCCGCCAGGCGCTTCGCCTCTGCGGGCGCCACACTCACGGTGACCTGTCCGCCCGCCGCCAGCGCCAGCGCATCCCGCAGTACCAGGCGCAAGCCTCCAAGCACCGCATCGGTCAACGGCTTATCCTTTTCAAGCGGTGCGGTTGCCCGCATCAGCTCGAGCTCGTTGACAGCGGTCAGTGCCTCGCCGATACGACGGATGCGTTCCACCGTTCCCGCAAAGCTGTCCTCCTCCACGCTGTCTGCCACCGCACCGATGCATCCCGAAAACAAGCGGATACGCATCGCCAGATCCTCTGTCGTCAGCGACGGAAACCGCGGGCTCAGCACCGACAGCGCCTCCTGCTCGGACACACCGAGCAGGCTGACGCACACACACCGCGACTGCACGGTCGTAAGAAGCTGTGTACGGCTTTGTACCGTCAGCACAAACAGCATATACGGAGGCGGCTCCTCCAAAATCTTCAACAGGGCGTTCTGTGCCTGTACGTTCATACAATCGGCATCCGCAAGGATCGCGACCTTGTGTGTCGCTTCATTCGGCACCACGGCCGTTTGCTCACGTAGCTCGCGGATCACCGCGACCGACAGCGACTTTGCCGAGCCGTCGCCCGTCAGCTCCGTAATATCGGGATGCCCCGTATCCGCCTTGCGGCATTGCGCGCATACACCGCAAGGGATCTGCCCCTGTGCCGTGCACACCGCCGCCTTGGCGAACAACCGAGCCAGCGTCCGCTTGCCGCTTCCGCGAGGGCCCTCGATCAGCAAGGCGTGCGGCAAACGGCCGCTGTCCACCGCCGCACCAAGCTGTGCCTTAGCGCTTTCGTTGCCGACAAACCCGTCCCAACGCATCGGCCGTTCACCTCCTCTCAGTATACCGCATTTTCAAGCGGTCTGCAAGCCGAATTTATTGCAGGATCATACCGCCGCCCTGCAGCATTTGCATAATTTCGATCTCCATCACCGCTTGCTCGTTAAGCCAGCAGTCCACGACGCAGGGTTCACCCATCAGCGTCACACCGCCGAGCGCGTATACACCGTACAGCGTCTGCATCGATTTTTCCATAAATACAGGAGTCAGTCCGAGCTCCGCGATGGCCGCCGAATACGCCTCAATATCGAGATTCATACCCGTAGCATCGGGGAACAAATTAAAGTAGGGCGTCAAAAACAGCGTCACGGGCGTTGTGGTTTGTCCGTCCGCCGTTTCGGTCACCAAGGTCGCCTCCAGCATCGGGGAACCTTCGTAGGTCAGCGTGTACGTCGTTCGCTTGCCGTCCACCGTACGGGTATTGCTGTAGGTCGCCGATTGCATTGCCGTGACCGATTGGATAAAGGTGTTCAGCTCCTCACTGTTCGACACCGTAACCGTCGCCGTCAGCGCGGTGAGCGGTTGCTCCTCCGTCACGGGCTCCGTCACCGTATCCTGCGGCTCCTTATCCGTCTCGGCAGGAGTCGAAGCACCGCACCCCGCCGTCAACAGCATCATACAAAGCGCCAGAAGAAGCGCTGTCATTTTGAGTTTCATCTTGTCCTCCGTCCTTTCCCTGCTTTCGCAACGAACCTGTTTATTTCACTACGCACACCTGTGCGATTCCTGCCTCCGCAAGCTGTGTTACAAGCGGTTGCTCGAACACCTCACCCGCCGTGATCACTGCCACCCCGGGCGGGCAGGGACACACCGTCCCTGCGCTGATCCGTCCGACCGCCTCCGAAACGGTCACCGTTTCCTGTGCGGCCAGTGTTGCCGCTCGCAGAGCCATTGCCCGCCGCGGCAGTCCTTCGGGCATTCCCGCCGAAAACGGTGACGGCCTTGACGGCGGAAGCGGCAACGCCGCCGCGTCTTCCATCGCTCTCTGCAGAGCGGAAAGCTGTTCGTCCGTGTGAAACGGAGACAGCAACAGTACCACATACCGCGAATCAACGTATTCGGGCTCCTGCCCGAGCGTACGAAGAAGCTCCGCAAAGCAGGCGGCATCGCCCTTCTTGAGATCGAGCGTCAGCCTCACGGGATCCGTCCGTTCAAAGGCAGGCGCCAGCCCACCGTTTTCCGCCGCCT
>JAFQMR010000202.1 GCA_017396175.1 Clostridia bacterium | reverse complement strand
TGTCCGCACACCGCGTCATACGCGGATCGCGGTAAAAGAGCTTGAGCCACTGCAGCTTTTCCGTAAAGCTCTGCGGTGCGTCCAGATTTGGCTTCACGCCGTTGCGCTTTGTATACAACCATTCGATAAACGCCCGATCGTCCATCTGCTTCAGACGTTTTTCGTACCTATATTTCTTATACCGTTCGGTCAGGTACAGTCCTACGGAACAGCGCTTGATGCATTGCTTGATGCGCGTTTGTACCGCCATAACGGCTCACCTGCCCTTTTGCTTTCTGATCCATTGTATCAGCCGCGTCGGTACTAAGACCTTCAACAGCTCCGCCAACGGCTTCCAATACCAATACCACGGGTAAGAAAGCAACCGATACGCGTAGCATTTCGTCTTGCACGTAATCCATCGCACGTGCGCCGTGCGCCGCTTATATGCCGCCGCATTCTCTCGCACCCGATAGAGTGCATCGGGGAGATTCGCACCGCGATAGCCCGCCTTGAAGAACCGCGCCCAGAGATCGATATCCTGTCCCCGCTCAGTACGCGGCAACACCGTGTACCCGCCGAGAGCCTCCAGCGCCCGTTTTCGCATCATCACCGTCGCGTGGTTAAACGGTACACCGCGGTGCAAGCTGAAACGGTCGGGCATATCCTCCCGTCGGTCCACCGCGCCGAGACTTCCGTCATCGTCGAAGCGTTGCATCGCCGTTCCCACAAGATCCACATCGGGATGCTCCCGCAAAAACGCGACCTGCTTTTCAAATCGCGTCGACTCCGACAGGTCGTCGCCGTCCATCCGCGCCGCAAATTCACCGTTTGCCGCTTCAAGACAGCGGTTGAGCGAATACGCGAGAAAGCGGTGCTCTTCGTTTTGAAGGAGTCGGATTTTATCGGGGTAACGCTCGCAATACCGCTGTGCCACCGCCACCGTGCCGTCGGTGGACGCATCGTCGCACAGGATCAGTTCCCAATTGCCATAGGTCTGTGTAAGAATCGAATCGATCGCCGCGGGAAGCGTATCCTCGCAGTTGTAGATCCCCATCAATACCGAGATCAAGCCTTCCCTGCTCATACGCCCCTCGTCTCCCTGTACCACGCGACCGTTACCTCCAGGCCCTCAGCAAACGTCCATGAAGGCTCGTATCCGAGCTTTTCTCGCGCTTTGGAAATATCGGCGTTGCTGTGCCGTATTTCTCCGACTCTCGCCGGTGCCGTCTGCGGTGTCACCGTTTTCCCGAGCGCCGCACACAGCCGATCATATATATCGCGAAGCATCTCACAGCCGCCGCAGGCAATGTTGTACACATCCCCCGCCGCCTCAGGAGGTGCGGCGCACGCTCGCAGATTCGCCTGCACCACGTTCGCGACATAGGTAAAATCCCGCGACTGCAGACCATCACCGTAAACGGTCGGCGTCTCACCGCTGAGCAGCTGCCCGATCCATTTCGGGATCACCGCCGCATACGCCCCGTCGGGATTCTGACGGGGGCCGAACACATTGAAATACCGCAGGCCGACGGTCTCGAGCCCGTACAGCCGCGTATACAGCTTGCCGTATTCCTCCGCCGTGCGCTTTGTCAGCGCATACGGCGACAACAGGGCGCTTTCCTGCCCCTCCCGCATCGGGAGCGGCGCATTCTCGCCGTACACCGACGAGCTTGAAGCATACACAAACTTCTTTACATCCTGTGCCCTTGCCGCCTCCATCATATTCAGTGTGCCTCGGATGTTGTTTTCCTCGTACACACGCGGCATCTCAATACTGCGGGGAACACTCCCCCACGCCGCCTGGTGAAGCACAAAATCCACACCCTCACACGCCTTCAGGCAGGTGTCGTAATCGCAAATATCGCCTTCGATAAATTCGAAGCACCGGTTACTCAAAAACGGCGCAATGTTGTCCCGCTTACCCGTTGACAGGTTGTCAAGACAGCGTACCCGCCCGCTGTTATACAGAATCGTCTCACACAGATGCGAACCGATAAACCCCGCACCGCCCGTGACCAGAAACACGCGGTCGGAACAGCAGAACTCCCGATTTGCCAACCCGACCACTCCTTTTTTATCACAATCGCCAATAGCACAGGCCCGCCTGCTCCATCGCCCGCTTGTCGCAGATGCCCTTGACATCCACCAGCAGCTTCGGACCGTTTACATCAAACAATGCCGCAAGCCTGTCCGCAGGCCACTGCTTCCATTCCTCGTGCGCCACCGCCAGAATCACGGCATCCGCCTGCCGCACCTCCCGAAGCGGTGTTAACGTCACCCCGTATTCCCGCGCGGTCTCCTCGGGATCGGCCAACGGATCGGCCGCTGTCACCGTCACACCGTGTACCTCCAGAAGTGGGATCATATCCATCGCGCGACTGTTGCGTGTATCGGGGCAATTCTCTTTAAAGGTGACGCCGAGCAACGCGACCTGTGCGCCCTCAGGTGACACCCCG